>DASXTT010000001.1:0-1763 GCA_036505255.1 Planctomycetota bacterium
GGCGCCATCTCCGGCGTCGTCGGCATGTACTTGGTCCTCTTCCGGCGGCGGGTCGTCGACGTCCTCTGGTGGGCGTTCGTCGTCGCGGGTATCGTGCGGCTGCCTGCAGTTTTCGTGGCGACCTTCTGGTTCGCCCTCGAGGTGCTCCAGGCGGTACTGTTCAACAAGTACGCCGAGGTGGCCCACTGGGCGCATGTCGGGGGCTTCGCCGCGGGATACCTGATCGTGCTGGCCGCGCGGAGAATCCTCCCCTCCTATCCCGAGATTTACGCCTCGACCGAGGAGGGACCCAAGCCCGCGGACCGCTTCGAGGAAAAATCCTACATTCCCGAGGCGCCGGCGGCGCCCAAGGCGGACGGCCTGAGGCTGGTCGCGAGGGAATGGAGGCCCCTGACCCCGGGGCTTCGCAGGATCGTCGACGGCGTGCTCCCCGGCTCGGGCGCTTTCGCGACCGCGGCCCGTATCGCCGCCGGGCTGGCCCCGCCGCAGGCGGAGGACCTTCGGGCGCGGCTGGAGCGCGCTGGATTCCCCGTCATGATCCAGCCCCATGAACGGGAGGTGCCCTCAACACCGCTGGTATTCCTCGACGGGCTGGCGGCGGGCCCCGAGGGCATCATCCTGAATGACCCGCGGGGTGCGCGGCGAGTTCTCGATCCCGCTTCCGTGGTCCGGATCCAGATGGGAGCGACGCGCGGCGGGGTTCCCATCCTCGACATCGTGGCGCGCGATCCGTGGCGCCGGTACCGGCTCAGCGGGGCGACCGCGGTGAATCCTCCCACGGATTCGGTCCGGTCCCTGCGGGCGGCGTTTCCCGGATTGCCGGGGCTGGAGGAGGGACCGGTGGGATTCGAAAAGCTCTCGGATCTGGACGATTACTTCGGCTGGCGATTGCAGGTCGAGGCGTCGAGCCTCAAATCTCAGGTCTGAAGCCTGGGGCTTGGCGCGGGATGGTGCGTCTTCCCGTTTCCGTTGCCCCCGGCCTGGGCCTTGAGTTTCGCCTTCTTCTGGCGCTCCTCCTCCTGGGCGATGCCGATGCTGAGGTTGAGCGCCTCGATCTCGCAGCAGACGTGATAGACCCGCTCGTTCATCTCGTCCACCTCATCCTGGAGTGTCATGTACCTCTCGATGAGAGCGAGTTTCTGCGCCTCGAGCTCTTTTACCTTGCCGCCTTCTTCTTCCATTTCCATATCCAGCCCCTCTTCCCCCGGATTTATGTTATCACACGCCCGTGGCCGGGGCGAATTTGAGCCTCGTCCAGGACCGGGCAGGGAGTTCACATCGTGTTATAGCCCAGCGCTTTAGAATTGCCACCAGAATCGGACGGGCCCGATTTCGTTTTTTCATGCCGCCGGTTTGCGTCCGCGCCCCTCGCAGCCGTAGATCGAGCATCCGCCGAAGTACTTCCAGCAATCCCCGTGGTGAGGGGTCCGGCATTTGGGGCAGGTCATGAGTTCCCCGGCGGACTGACCGCACACAGGGCACCCCGATCCCACGACAATCTGAACGGCCTCCAGGAGCACGCCCTCCGTCGGTTCCAAGGCCCGGACCCTCCGCAAGACGGAGATGGCCGCTTCAATGAACGCCTCGAACGCCGCGATGTCCCTGGAAATGACGCGACTGACCCGCAACGTGATTCCATGCGTACCCACATCGAGCGAGAGATGGAGTTTCTGAAAGGGCCGCGAGTGTCCCCTCAGGGCGAGGAGTCCCCGGCGCACCTCCGGGTTCAGGAGATCGCGGGCCCAGGCCGGATCGGAGGACTC
>DASXTT010000002.1:0-5885 GCA_036505255.1 Planctomycetota bacterium
CGCGCGTCGCGCTGTGGCAAATCGTCACCGTCGGAGCTTTCGGCCCCCACCCGAGGAGGAGGAGGGCCGCCGCCTTCCCCACCATCGCGCTCCGCCCGATGACGACCGCATCGAGGCCCCGGCAATCGGGCCGGTGGCCTCTCAGGATCTCGACGGCCGCCTCCGCCGCGACCGGACGGGGACCCTCGATCCCCAGCTCGAGCCTACCGAGGTTTTCGGGATGGGTCGCCTCGACGTCCTTCGACGCCGGCACCGCCTGGAGGAGCCGCTCCTCGTCGAACCCCGGCGGCAGCGGCTGGTGGATCGTGATCCCGGTGACGGCGGGATTGGCGGCCAGCTGTTTGACGGTGAGCAGGACCTCGGCCTCGTCCTGGTCCGCGATGAGGTGGAGGTCGTAGGGGATCCCGGCCTTCTCGCAGGCGGCGCGCTGCCGCTTCATGTACGCCCGCACCGGGGCGCTCTTCTCGTTGTGGATCGCCGCGACGCGCGGCTTCACGCGGAGCGAGGGGATGGCCGCGATCGCTTCGGCCCGAATTTTCTCCGCGAGCGGATCTCCCGACAATATTTGAGCGCTCAAGGAAACTCTCCGCAAACGGGCGAAGTCAGGAGTCGTGAGTCGAGGACGCCGGCCCGACTTAGGACTCATGACTCCCGACTCGAGACTCGGGCCGTCATCGGCCGGCCAAGCCAACGACGTTTCCGTGTTCATCAATGTCCATCAACTCGCCCGCCGGGCTCCCGGAGAGGCCCGGCATCGTCATGATCTTTCCGCAGAGGGGGTAGAGGAACCCCGCGCCGGCCGACGAGCGGATGTCCTCGATCGGCAGCCGCCAGCCGCGGGGGCGGCCCTTCAGGTTCGGATCGTGTGAGATGGAGAGGTGCGTCTTGGCGATGCAGATCGGCAGGCGGTCGAGTCCCCACGAGGAGAAGAGCGCGATCTTATCCTCCGCCGCGGGGGAGTAGTCGACGCCGTCCGCCCCGTAGACGTTCTTCGCGAGCGCCTCGATCTTCCCCTTGATGGGGAGATTGAGATCGTAGAAGTACTTCAGGGGGTGCCTCTTCTCGGAGGCGCGCGCGACGGCTTCCGCCAGCGCCGTCGTCCCGGCGCCCCCCTTCGCAAAGGCTTCGCTCACCTCGCTCCCCTCGGCCCCCGCCTTCTGGGCGATGGCGCGGATCTCGTCGATTTCCTTCGGCGTGTCCGCGGGGAAGTGGTTGACCGCGACGACGGCAGGAAGGCCGGCGTCGTGGACGATCTCGATCATCTTCTCGAGGTTCTCGGCGCCGGCGCGCAACGCGCCGAGGTCCTCATTGAAGAGCTTCTCGGGGAGCGGCTTCCCCGCAACGATCTTGAACTTTCCCGAATGGGCTTTCAGGCCGCGCACGGTCGCCACGATGACCGCGCACGAGGGCTGGAGGTGCTCGACGCGGCACTTGATGTCCACGAACTTCTCGAAGCCGAGGTCGGCGCCGAACCCGGACTCCGTGACGACGAAGTCCGCGAACCGGAGCGCGATGAGGTCGGCGAGGAGCGAGCTGTTGCCGTGGGCGATGTTCCCGAAGGGCCCCGTGTGGATGAAGGCCGGGGTGTTCTCGATCGTCTGGAGCAGGTTGGGCATGAGCGCCTTGCGGACCAGGAGGCCCATCGCGCCCGCGACCTTGAGGTCGTCCGCCGTGACGGGCCGCCCCTCCTTCGTGCGGGCCATGATCATGCGGCCGAGCCGCACGCGCATGTCGCGGTAGTCTTTCGCGAGGGCGAGGATCGCCATGATCTCGCTGGCGACGGCGATGTCGAACCCGTCGGGCCGCTCCACCCCCTCGCCCTCCCGGCCGACGATGATCTTCCGGAGCGACCGGTCGTTCATGTCCATCACGCGGCGCCAGTAGATGCCGGCGGGGTCGATGCCCAGCTTGTTCCCGTGGAAGAGGTGGTTGTCGAGGAAGGCGCTGCCGAGATTGTGGGCCGCCTGGACGGCGTGGATGTCCCCCGTCAGGTGGAGGTTGATGTCCTCCATGGGAAGGACCTGGGAGCGGCCGCCGCCCGCCGCGCCGCCCTTGACGCCGAAGACGGGGCCGAGCGACGGCTGGCGCGTGGTGCTGACGGTCTTCTTCCCGATCTTGTTGAGCCCCATGGCGAGGCCGATCGTGGTGACGGTCTTCCCCTCGCCGAGCGGCGTCGGCGTGATGGCCGTGACGACGACGAGCTTGCCGAGGGGGCGCGACTTGATCGCCTCGAGGATGTCGAGGCGGATCTTGGCCTGGTAGCGGCCGAAGGGCTCGACGAACTCTTCGGGCAGGCCGAGGTTCTTGGCGACCGTGCCGATCGGCAGCATTTTTGCCGTGCGGGCGATTTCATAATCCGCTGCAAGAGAAGACATGTGAGCAGGAGATTGTACATTTCAAAGGGAGAGCTACCAGCTTCCTGCTACCGGCTTCCTGCCACCCGCCGCCGGGCCCCGAGTCAAAATCTAGAAACCGGCGCGACGCGGAGAAAAAACCGGGAATTCCGGTCACGTAGGGCCGGCGGACGTGGTCTCACCATCAATGAAGCGCATCGACCTCTCGGAAATTACCTGCAGGGCGTGTGGCACGCGCCAAGATGCGTTGCGATTCGGCGGCCGATGCTCCACCTGCCGGAAGGATCGCTTCGACGCGCGGGTGCGGAGGTCGTTTCGTGGATTGGATTGGCGCGGGAGCGCAGACGTTCTGCTGGGGATGGCCGCCATGCCCCTCCCCCTTATCCTGCTCGATTGGGCGGCCGGCGAGACCTTTCCGCTCTATGCCTCGAGATCGGAAGACGACTTGGGCGATCTCTCCGGGAAGGAAGTGTCGGAGTTCCTCGCGCTCCCGGACTCGGGCCGCCGCGCCCTTTTCGTCGAGTGGAAGAAACGCCAGACCGAAACTTTACGGCCGGCGGATCTTCACCTGTGCGGGCGGTGCGGCATGGGGTTCACCCCGTATCGGAATCGATGGCACGGGAATGGGTATTGCTCGAGGAAGTGTTTTGAGGTTGCGCAGCTCCCCGCTAGTACTTCTTCATGATTTTTTCGATCTCGTCCACCTCGCGCGGCGCGCCGGCCGACATGCGCTCGAAGCCGTCCCGGGTGACGATGTAGATGTCCTCGATCCGGATGCCGAAGCCGTCCTTCCAGTTGTAGTACCCCGGCTCGATCGTGATCACCATCCCCGGCGCCAGCTTGACCCCGCGGATGTCGCTGTCGTGGACGGCCATGCCGACCTGGTGGCCCACCCCGTGCCCGCGCGGCCACTGGTTATGGGCGAACGAGTAGTCGGTCATGCCCCGGTCCTCGAAGACCTTGCCGGCGGTCGAATGCAGCTCCCCGATCGTCACCCCCGGCTTGAGGATCGCCTCCGCCGCCTTCTGGGCGTCGAGGACGCACTGGTAGGCTTTCTTGTGCTCCTCCGTGAACTTCCCGCTCGTGGGAAGCGTGCGCGTGATGTCCGTCACGTACCCCCGGTAGGAGGCGCCGATGTCGCACACCACGAGCGAGGCGGCCGGGATCGGATCCTTGTTCTCGTTGTAATGGAGGATGGTGCCGTTCTTCCCGCTGCCGACGATCGAGGGAAACCCGAGCCCGTCGCATCCCTCCGCCTTGAACTTGTCCTCGATGACCTTCTGCAGGAGCTTCTCGTTCATCCCGGGCCGGCAGGCCTTCATCGCCTCCAGGTGCGCCTTGTTCGTCGCGTCGGAGGCCTTCCGCATCATGTCGAGCTCCGCCGGGCTTTTGACCAGCCGCAGGCGGGTGAGGGCGGTCGCGATCTTGCGCCCGCCCGATTCCACCTCCGCGTCCAGCGCTTCGGCGAGGGCCTCCACGATCTTCTTCGACTTCTCGCGCAGGCGGGTGACGGCCTTCTTCCCCTTCGGAAGCGCCGTCTTGACGAACGCCGCGAGCTGACCGCGCGGCCGGATGTCCTCGATGCCGGAGGCCGCCTTGAGGGTGTCCGGCTTGCCGTCGGCAAAGAGCACGGCGGAGCCGTCGGAGTCGATCGCCAGGATGTCGCCCTCGCGGTGGTACCCGGCCAGGTAGGAAAAATCGTACACGGGGGTGTTCTTGTCGATGTTGTCCATCCCCGCCGTGAGCGGGTCGGCTTCCATGAGGATGAGGCCTTCGGGGATGGCCTTGCGGAGGGCGGCCCGCCGCGTCCCGTACTCCTCCACCGGGATGGTGGGGGCGGATGTCCGGGTCTCCTGCGCCAGGGCCGATCCGCCGAGGAGGAGCAGGACGAGCCAGCGCGCCGCGAATCGCATCATGGGGGCCTCCACAAGGGTCCCATAAGATACGCCCGTCCCGGAGTTCCGGGGCTATTTATTCGAAGTCCCGTGCCCCCGGGGCCCCTGTATCGTCGTATGAAGGTAAAGGAAAGGGCGGGGCGATTTTCCTCGCACTCGACCTCCCGCTCGCGTACTAATCGGGAGACTTTCCGCTTTCCGGGAACCGCGGAGGACTGACATGAAGCTCCTGATGGCCCTCCTCGCCGCGGCGCTGGCCGGCGTCGCGGTCCCCCACTCCGCCCCGGCCCAGGACCCGCCTCCGCAGGACGGCGATCCCTCCGACAAGAAGAGGCAGGTCCGCGAGGAGGAGGCGGCCACGATCCTCGAGAAGGCGAAGGAGTTCTACAAGGGGGGCAAGTTCCAGGAGGCCCAGGACGGCTTCCGGCTGCTGCGCCACCGCTACCTTCAGACCCGCGCCTACCTCGACAACAGCGAGGAAATCGAGACGATGATCACCGACTGCGGCTACAAGGTGGCCGCGGCGGGTCTCGCCGCCGTCAAGATGAACAAGAAGATGCCGCACGTCGACACGCTCCTCGGGTTCCAGTTCTACGCGCCCGAGGGATGGCGCGGCATCCCGAACTGGCAGAAGATCTTCGGCCAGGCCGACACGAGCGAGGCGGACTGGCGGGGTCACAGCTACCGCGTCACGCGCTACACCTCCCGGTGGATGGAGAGCCTCCATTTCATGGCGTACAAGACCTACGCCCCCAACGACATCAACGAGGTTCTCGAGGGCGAGGAGAAGACCTGGAACCAGTACCCCTTCGAAGGGATGAAGGAAGTCGCCTCCGACGACTTCCCGACCCAGTTCCACCGGAACGTCAAGCGGATCCAGAAGAAGGATGAAGAGGGCAACCGCGTCGTCCTCTACGCCTTCCTGGAGAACCGGAAGGGGTTCGGCCTCGTGGGCTACTGGAGGAACTCGGAGGACGAGTTCCTGCGGTTCCGGAGGAAGGACGCCAAGAAAACGAACCGGGGCGCCACCGATGAGGAATGGACGGCGGCCCTGAAGCTCTTCGACCAGGTGGCGAAAACCTTCGTGATCATGGACCAGGCGACGCTCTCCAACATGCGGGGCGCCGCGAAATCCTGGGGCATCTCGCCCGACGGCTGGTGCGTCCGCTGCGTGGACTGGGGCGTCATGACCTCGCCTTCGGGTCAGTACGTCATCGAATACGCGACCCGCAAGGAGTTCGCCGAGAAGCTCGCGAAGGAGGTCGACCAGATCTTCCGGCTGTACAAGGCGGTCATCCCGACCGGGAAGAACCCCCCGAGGTGCCGGATCAAGCTCTTCGACGAGGAGGAGGACTTCCAGTACTACGGCCAGGCGTACGGGGCGGCGGCCTACTGGAGCCCGATGCAGGAGGAGATCGTTGCGTACCGCTTCGAGGGGCGCGAGGTGACCCTGGACTCCAAGGAGACGATGACGATCGCGGAGGAGCGGACGCCGGAGCAGACCACCTTCAGCATCCTCTACCACGAGTGCTTCCACCAGTACATGTTCTACCTCATGGGCCGGGACCGGAACGTGTACGTCCCGAGCTGGCTGAACGAGGGGATGGGGGACTACTTCTTCGGCGGCCGGTGGGAG
>DASXTT010000003.1:0-10839 GCA_036505255.1 Planctomycetota bacterium
GCTCAACGAGCTGACGGGCCAGAAGCGCCCACGCCCCACCGAAGCGAATCGCGCCGAAGTCAAGGCCGGATGGCTCAGCTGGATCTCAAGTCAGAAGTGATCCGCAGGATCACCGCGCCGAAGCGCCACAAGAATTGATCAATAGAAACAGAACCAGCGCGAAGGCGGGTAGCCGGCCCATACGCGTTCTCTGCGCCCCCACCGCGTTCAAAGAAACCCTATCCGCCTCTGAAGCCGCGCGGATCATGGCCGACGCCACGGGCGGCGAACCCGTGCCCGTCGCGGACGGCGGCGACGGGACCCTGGACGCCCTCGAGTCCGCCCTCGGCGGCCGGCGCGTGCGCCGCCACGTGACCGGCCCCCTCGGCGATCCCGTCGACGCCGAAATGCTCCTCGCGCCCGGCGTGGCGGTGATCGAGATGGCCTCGGCGAGCGGCCTGAAGCTCGTCCCTCCAAGCCGCCGCGACCCCCTGTGGACGCGGACTTGGGGCGTGGGCGAGCTGATGCGCGCGGCCGGCTCACGTCGCGTCTGGCTGGGCGTGGGCGGAAGCGCGACGGTCGACGGCGGGCTCGGCGCCCTCGCGGCGCTCGGCGTCCTCGGGCCGCGGCCCGATCCCGCGGGCCTGGCGGTGATCCGGCGCACGACGGTGCTGTGCGACGTCCGCACGCGCTTTCTCGACGCGCCCCGGATCTTCGGCCCGCAGAAGGGCGCGACGCCCCGGCAGGTGCGGCTTCTCGAGGAGTGGCTCCGGCGATGGTCCGCGATGCTGCCCCGCGACGTCCGGAACCTCGAGGGAAGCGGCGCCGCGGGCGGGCTCGCGGGAGGGCTCGCCGCCTTCGGCGCGCGCCTGGTCCCCGGCGCCCCGTTCATCCTCAAGGCCGTCCACTTCGACCGCCGGCTCCGGCGGGCCGATCTCGTCCTCACGGGCGAGGGGCGGTTCGACGCCACCTCGCTCGCCGGCAAAGCCCCGGGCGAGGTGATCGCGGCCGCGCGGCGCCGAGGGGTCCCGGTCGCCGTCGTCTGCGGCCGGTGGGCGCTTCCGCGGAGGCCGCGGGGCGTGGTCGCGGTCGTGGAATCGCGCGATCCGGCCCGCGCCCGGGAGGGAGTCGCCCGGGCCGCGGCCAAAGCTCTTCAACTGGCGGCTAAAGTCGGCCCCTCCCGGCGTCGATAACTCTCCTGCCGGACGCTGGGGTGGAAGCTTGAAGATACTCGACGCGGCGTTGCTTTCGACGGCGATCGGGCTCACCTGCTCGACGCTCTTCCTCTTCGCCTCCGACTATCCCGAGGGGTACATCCCGACCGTCCTCCCCCCGCCGCTGGAAACGTCGGTTCCCCGCTCGAAGGAGTTCCTCGCCATCGTGGTCCACGGCGCGTCGGACGACTGCCGCCGGAGCGACCCCGGGTCGCGCGATTCGCGCGTCCACTTCGTCGTCCCGGTCGAGAACGCGGAGGGCGCGGTGCGGATCGAGTCGACCACCCGCTGGCGGGAACAGCTCGCGGCGGCCCACACCCGGAACCTCGTCGTGAACCGCCGGTCGATTGCCGTCTGGGTGGAGATTCCAACCGCGGAATCCGACCCCTCACCGGCCCAGATGGCCGCGCTCGCCGACCTCATCTCCCGTCTTCGGGCGCAGTACGGCATTCCGGAAAACCGGGTCTTCGCTCACGCCGACGTGGATCTGGAAACGACCTGCGGCTCGGGTTCGGTTCCTGAACTTTCGAAGAAATGACCGGCTGTCCGCTGATGGCTTCCCGCTTCTTGCGCTGAGTGCCGAGGGCTGTCGGCTGTCGGCTTCCTAGTTCGCTTGTTCGTGGCTCGACGTCTTCTTGTCCCGGTATTGTTCCCGCTCCCGCTCGCGTTCCTTGCGGGTCGCGTCCTCGAAGGCCTGCCGGAGGCTCGCGAGCGCCGCGATTTCGCGCCGCGCGGCATTCATCCAGAGGTCGCGCTTCGCGGGGACCAGCCGGGGCTCTTCTTTCCCCTGCTCCCAAATCGACAGGAGCTCCTTCAGGCCCTGGTGCTGGGTGGTCAGGAGGGCCCGCGTGTTGACGAGTTCCTGGCGCAGCTGGTCCAGCTCCGCCTGCTTTTCCTTCTTCGCCTTGTCGTCCGCGGATTCGGTCACCTTGTCGATCACGTTGGTGATGGATTTCTCGATGTAATGGAGATAAACCAACACGTGCCGGCGGGCCGTCTCGCTGTCGTTGCGGTCCCAGTCGCTGCGGGCGAAGAGGGCCAGGGCGAGGTAGCGGTGGAGCTGGGGGCTCTTGCAGGTGGCGAGGTGTGCCACCAGGGTGATGTCCCCGCGCTCGTCCCCGAGGACGATTTCGAACTGGCGCACGGCCTCGTCCCGTTCCTTGCACCGCTGGGCCATCCCCTCGGGGGTCCCGGGATACGGGAGCTCCGAGAAGGAGGTGGCCCGCTTGTAGAAGAAGAGCCCGAGGTAATAGTTCGCGATCCGGTCGTCCGGCCGCATCTGGAGGCACCGGGTGAAGGCCTTGTGGGCGTTGTCGTGCACCTTGTCCGCTTCCTTCAGCTTGTTCTTCCCCGCGGGCCGGTTGTGGTTCCGGATGAGGGACTCGGCGACCTCGTAGAGGACGAGGCCGTACTCGGTCGACGCGTTGGCCACCTGCAGGGTCGCTTTGTACCTTTCGCTGCTGTTGCCGGCGAACTCCACGGCCTGGGTATAGCGGCCCATGGCCTCGCCGTACTTCCCGTTGCGGTAGTAATGCTCGCCGAGGAACATCTGCTCGTTATAGAGCTCGTTCACGCCGCCGCAGCCGCTCAGGGCCGCCGGCAGAAGGACCGCCGCGGCCACCAGGATCCTAAACATGCGACAAACTCCTCCGGATCACGTCTTCAACCCGCGCCTCCGACCCGAGGTCCCGGCGGGCCTTCCGCACGGCCTTCTCGGCCTCCGAGGACTCGTATCCCAGGGCCACGAGGGCGGAGGCGGCGTCCCTCTCTAAGGACGCGCTCTCCGGCCCCTTTCCGGCGGCCAATTCGTCGGGCAGCCGCCCCTTCAGCTCCACGATGAGCCGGTTCGCCAGCTTGTCGCCGATCCCCTTGACGCGCTTGAGGGTGTCGGCGTCCCCCTCCTCGATCGCGCGCTGGAGCTGGGCGACGCTCACGTTCGAGAGGATGGCCACGGCCCGGGCCGGGCCCAGGCCGTTCACGCTCTCGACGAGTTTTTGGAAGAGGTCCCGCTCGCGCTCGGTGGCGAACCCGTAGAGGCGCAGGACGTCCTCCCCGACCTTGAGCCAGGTGTAGACGGTCACCTCGCCCGAGGCCGGGATCGCCTCGTACGTGGAGAGCGGAATTTCGACCCGGTAGCCGACGCCGCCCGCCTCGATCACCAGATAGGTCGGTTTGCGCGAGGCGAGCCGCCCCCGGAGGTGGTCGTACATGGGGTGGCGATTATACCGGCGTCGCGGCGCCCGGAACAGGCCGGTTACAGGGACGCGGCCCGGCGCAGCGTGGCGCGGACGACGTCGAGGACGCCCCCGCGCGCCGTCCGGAAGAGCTCCTTGCCCAGCTCCCGGGCGCATTCGCCCCGGCGGAGACGGGCCCGGTCGTCGAGGAGCAGGAACGTGAGGTTCTTGATGATCCCCGCGAGGTCGACCGTCTCGTCGCCCGTGAGCCGGCTGCCGACGCCGATGTTGTTCACCTGCGCGAAGCAGACGGCGTCGGGGTTGTCGCTGGCCACGACGAGGGGCCGCCCGGCCCGCAGGAAGCCGTAGACCTCGTCCACGGAGAAAGAGGGGAGCGAGCTGCCCACGGCGCGGGTCAGGTAGAGGCCGAGGTCGCAGGCGGCCACGTACCGCTCCGCCTCGGTCACGCAGACGGCGCCGGTGAAGATGACCGCGGCGTCCATGGACCGCACGCGGGTTTCACTTTCGACCTTGGATCGCTGGGGGCCGTCCCCAAGGACGACGAAGTGGACGGTCGGGATGGCGGACATGACGTGGGGAACGGCTTTCAGGAGCAGGTCGAGCGCCTGCTCGGCGCCGAAGCCGCCGCGGCAGAGCACGAGCTTGCCCTGGACCGGGAGTCCGAGTTCGGCGCGAAGACCGGCGATGTTGGGCGCGGTTGCAGATTGAACGGGTGCCATAGGTCTCTCTCCTTCTGGAGAATTCTCGGCTAGAGAGAGAAAAATCTGAAGCAATCCGGAAAGCTGCCGGCTCCCTGCTGCCGGCTCCCGGCGGGAAGCTGGAAGCCGGGAGCAGAGAGCTTCTAGGCCAGGCGCTTCAAGGCCTCTTCCGCATGGTTCTGCGCCGGAATGCCCTGGATGACGTCTTTGAGCTTTCCGTGGGCGTCGATCAGGATCGTGGAGCGCGTGAGGCCGTCATAAACCTTCCCCTTCCACTCCTGCGGGCCGTAGACCCCGAGCGCGGCCGTGACCTGCGTGTCGACGTCGCAAAGGAGGTCGTAGGGGAGCGCGTACTTCGCCTTGAACGCCGCGTTCGCCTCGGGCTCGTCGTTCGAGAGCCCGTACACCTTCACGCCCGACTTCGCGAAACTCGCGATCGCGTCGCGGTACCCGCACGCCTGCTTGGTTCAACCCGGCGTGTCCGCCTCGGGGTAGACGAAGATCACGACCGGCGACCCCTTGAGCGCCGAGAGCCGGACCTTCCGCCCGTCCTGGTCGGGCAGCTCGAAGTCGGGCACCGCCTCGCCGATTTTCACCTTGAGTCCGGGCATGATGTCGCCTCCTGCACCGATCAGAGGATGTACTTTTTCAGGTCCTCGTTGTCCAGGACGTCCTTGAGCCGGTCGCGGACGTACTTCGCGTTGATGGGGATCTTGGCCGGCGCGAGGTCCGGAGCCTGGAACGAGATGTCCTCGAGCACCTTCTCCACGATCGTGTGGAGCCGTCGCGCGCCGATGTCCTGCATCGTCTCGTTCGCGGAGGCCGCGAGCCGCGCCATCTCCTCCACCGCGTCCTTCGCGAAGTCGACGTGCACCCCCTCGGTCTCGAGGAGCAGCCTCGCCTGCTTGAGCATGGCGTTCTTGGGTTCGGTCAGGATGCGGACGAAATCCTCGCGGCCCAGGGCCCGCAGTTCGGCCCTCAGGGGGAACCGGCCCTGCAGCTCGGGGATGAGGTCGCTCGGCCGCGACATGCTGAAGGCGCCCGCCGCGACGAAGAGGATGTGGTCCGTCCGCACCGGCCCGTACCGCGTCGCGCACGTCGCGCCCTCGACGATCGGCAGGAGGTCGCGCTGGACCCCGCCGCGCGAGACGTCGGGCCCGCTCCCGGCGCCGGCCGAGACGATCTTGTCGATCTCGTCGATGAAGACGATGCCGTTCTCCTGGGCGCGCCGGAGGCCCTCGCGGGTCACGCGATCGCGGTCGATCAGCTTTTCCGCCTCCTGCTGGGACAGGACGCGCCGGGCATCCTCGACCGTCGTCTTCCGGCGCGACCGGCGCGGCGGGAACATGTTCCCGAGCGCCCCGGGGAGATCGAGCCCCATTTCTTCCGTCCCCTGCGGCGAGAAGACCTGCATGAAGGGGACGGTCTTCTCCTCGACGTCGATCTCCACCTCGCGGGCGTCGAGCTGGCCCGACCGGAGTTTCTCCCTCAGCTTCTCCCGGCTCTCCTCGAATCGCGCGGGGTCCTCCCCCTCCGCCGGCTTGGGAAGGAGCAGGTCGAGCAGGCGCTCCTCCGCGTGATCGGAGGCCCGCTTGTGGACCTTCGACATCTCCTCCTGCTTCACGAGTCCGATCGAGGTCTCCACGAGATCGCGGATCATCGACTCGACGTCGCGCCCCACGTAGCCGACCTCGGTGTAGCGGGTGGCTTCGACCTTCACGAAGGGGGCGGCGACGAGCGCGGCGAGGCGGCGCGCGATCTCGGTCTTGCCGACGCCCGTCGGGCCGATGAGCATGATGTTCTTGGGCGAGACGTCCTCGCGGACGCCCTCGGGGAGCTGCTGACGCCGCCAGCGGTTCCGGATGGCGACGGCGATCATCTTCTTGGCGTCCGCCTGCCCGACGATGTAGCGGTCGAGCTCCTGGACGATCTGTTTCGGCGTCAGGGCGCGGGAGTCCTTCACTAGAGCTCCTCGACGCGGATCTTCGCGTTGGTGTAGATGCAGATGTCGGCGGCGATCTTCAGGCTCTCCTCGACCACGGCCTTCGCGTCGAGCTTCGCGTGGCGCACGAGGGCGCGGGCCGCGGCGACCGCGTACGGGCCGCCCGAGCCGATCCCGGCGACCCCGTCGTCCGGCTCGATCACCTCTCCGCTCCCCGAGATTACGAGGGTGTGCTCCTGGTCGGCCACGAGGAGGAGCGATTCGAGGCGCCGCAGGAGCCGGTCGGTGCGCCACTCCTTCGCGAGGTCGACCGCGGCGCGGGGCACCTGGCCCTGCGCCTTCTTGAGGAACCCCTCGAACTTGTCGAGGAGCGCCATGGCGTCGGCGGTCCCGCCCGCGAAGCCGGCGAGAACCTTGCCCTCGGAGAGGCGGCGGATCTTGATGGCGTCGTGCTTCAGCACCGTGGCGCCGTGGGTGACCTGGCCGTCGCCGCCTAGAGCCACGTGGCCTTTGTGTCTGACAGCGAGAATCGTAGTCATGAGGCGTGCATCATAGAGACCTGAGTACTGTGACTCAACTTGACAATAGGTATTACGCGTAATCGGGAGATGGAGCGACCAATGTCTCGAGTCGAGCGTCGAGAGTCGAGAGTTCAAGAAGGATGTCACGCGTTGACAGTCGCGCGTCGCGAGTCTTTGACTCGAGACGCGTGACCGATGACTCGAGACTTCTTTTCCCGACTCTTGACACTTGACCCTCGACTCGCGACTCCATTCGTTATCATGATCGGCCATGCGCGGGAGTCTTGTCGTTCTCGAGGGCATCGACGGCTGCGGGAAGACCACGCAGGCGGGGTTGCTCGAAGCGGCGCTCTCGGCCCACCGTAAGGTTGTCCGGCTTCGCGAGCCCGGCGGGACCGTGGTGGGCGAGCGGATCCGCGAGCTCCTCGCCGACCCGAGCTACGGCGAGATGACGCCGCGCACCGAACTGCTCCTCTTCATGGCCGCGCGGGCCCAGCTCGCGGTGGAGAAGATCGAGCCCGCCCTGCGCGGAGGATTCGTCGTCCTGCTCGACCGGTACTACCACTCGACCGCGGCGTACCAGGGCGGCGCGAGCGGGTTGGGCGTGAGCAAGGTGCTCGACCTCGTGGAGACGCTCAAGTTTCCCAAGCCGGATCTCGTCGTCCTGCTTGACCTTGATCCCGCGGAGGCGGCCAAGCGGTCGAACCGCGCCCCGGACCGGATCGAAGCGAAGGGCGCGGACTACCAGTGGCGCGTCCGGTCGACCTTCCTCAAGATGGCGCGCGACGACCGCAAGCGGTTCCGCATCGTGGACGCTTCCCCCTCGCCGGAGAAGGTCCACGAGGCGATCCTGAAGGTGGTGCGACGTGTCCTATGAGTCGATCGTCGGACATGCCGGCCCGATCGCCCGGCTTCAAGGGATCGTTGCGTCGAAGCGCGTCGCGGCGGCCTACCTGTTCGCGGGACCCGAGGGGATTGGCAAGCGGATGGTGGCGGGGGCGTTCGCCGCACTCCTGGAGGCCGAGGTCTTCACCGTCGGCATTCCCGAAGGCAAGCAGAAGATCCCGATCGAATCGTTCCGAGATGAGAACGGGATATTGAGGAAGCTGTCGCTCAAGTCGATGTACAGCCGCTGGCGCGTGGTGATCGTCGACCCGGCGGAGCGGCTCAGCGACGACGCGCAGAACTGTCTTCTGAAAACCCTCGAGGAGCCGCCGGATCGATGCCTGTTCGTCCTCGTCACGGTGCGCCCCGAGGCGCTCTTCCCCACGATCCGGTCGCGGTGCCACACGGTGCTGTTCACGCCGCTCTCCGAGAAGGAGATGCGGACCTTCATCGAGCCCCTCAAGCTCGACGCGGCCACGGCGGACTGGGTGGTCGCCCTGGCGGCGGGATCGCCGGGCCGGGCGACGCGGCTCGCGGGCGAGGCGGAGGAACTGAGGACCCGCGCGGGCGAGCTCTTCGACAACCTGGCCGCGGGGACGCTCAATCCGATCATCGAGCGGCTCACGCGGATCCGCGACAACGAAGAGGCGCGCCGCCGTGCCCGCGAAGTGCTCGACCTGACCATCCTGGCGCTCCGCGAGGAACTCAGATCCCGCGAATTGAACGACGCGCCCCGTCCCGCCCTGCTTCCAGACTCGCTCCGGCCCCGCCTCGACCCCCTCGACACCGAGGAATTGGCCGACCGGATCCGCGAGCTGCTCGACCATCTCCGCTGGATCGACGCCAATGCGAACGTGGGGCTCACGGTCGAGAACGCACTGTTGCGCATTTGAGTCAGGCTTGATTCCTTATTCCTGATTCCTGATTCTTGATTCCGGATTCCTTGCTATCTTCACGCTTCTCCTATGGCCAAGTTTTACATCACCACCGCGATCGACTACGCGAACGCGAGCCCCCACCTCGGCCACGCGCTCGAGAAGGTCGGCGCCGACGTCATCGCCCGCTGGCGGCGGCTCCGCGGGGACGACGTCTATTTCCTCCTCGGCAACGACGAGCACAGCCAGAACGTCGCCACGAAGGCGGCCGAAGCCGGCAAAGACCCGAAGACCTACTGCGACGAGATGGAGCTGCGCTTCCGCGCCGCGTGGTCGAAACTCAACGTCGGGTACGACCGGTTCATCCGGACGACGGAGCCCGCCCACCACCGGGCCGCGCAGGAGATTTTCCGGCGGCTCCGCGCGAAAGGGGACATCTACAAGGGGCTCTACAAGAGCTGGTACTGCGTCGGCTGCGAGGCGCGGAAGACGGAGAAGGACCTCGTCGACGGCAAGTGCCCCAACCATCCCGGGACGCCCCTGCAGTGGATCGAAGAGGAGAATTACTTCTTCCGCTTGACGAAGTACCGCGATCAAATCCTCGCGCTGGTCAAGGAAACCCCCTTCGTGCGCCCCGAGGCCCGCCGCAACGAGATCCTGAGCGTCCTCAACGAAGGCTTGGAGGACATCAGCGTCTCGCGCTCGAAGACCGCGTGGGGCGTCCCCGTGCCGGACGACCCGGGCCACGTGATCTACGTCTGGTTCGACGCGCTCATCAACTACGTCACCGGCGCGGGCTTCCCGGACGACGCGGCCGCCTTCGCGCGCCTGTGGCCCGCCGACGTCCACGTCATCGGCAAGGACATCACCCGCTTCCACTGCATCATCTGGCCCGCGATGCTTCTCGCCGCGGGACTCGCCCCGCCGAAGCTCGTCCACGCGCACGGCTTCATCTACGTGAAGAAGGGCGAGCAGCGGTACAAGATGAGCAAGTCGCTGGGGACCTCCATCGACCCCATCCAGGTCGCGGACCGGTTCGGCGCCGATCCCCTGCGCTACTTCCTGATGCGCGAGGTCGGGTTCGAGAACGACGGCGACTTCAGCTGGGACCAGTTCTTCGACCGGCACAACAGCGACCTCGCCAACGACCTGGGCAATCTCCTTAATCGCGTCGTGAGCATGACCCACCGGTACCTCGGCGGCGCGCTTCCCGAGGCGCCCGCCGACCGGCCCGTCGATCGGGCGCTCCGCGACGGGGTGCTGGGGCTGACCGGGCGGGTCGCGCCGCTCTGGGATCGCTTCCAGTTTCCCCAGGCGCTGACCGAGACGTGGGAGCAGGTCCGGAAGACCAACACCTATCTCGAAGAAACGAAGCCGTGGACGGCGAACAAGGAGGGACGCGCCGGCGACGTCGCGGCGTCGCTGAGGTCGGCCGCGGAGGCGCTCCGCATCATTTCCATGCTCCTGTCGCCGGTCATCCCCGCAACCGCGGGCCGGATGTGGGACCAGCTGGGGCTGGGCGCCGCGGCGCTCGGCTCGGTCCGTCTGGATTCCGGCGGGGTCTGGAGTTATATTAAGCACGACACGCGCGTTGGGAATCCCGAGCCCCTCTTCCCGAGGATCGACGCCGCCGCCGAATGAGCCACGCGACCCGACGACCCGAGGACCTGCTGCGCGACCTCGTCGCCCGCGACCCGAGATACCGTCCCGACGCCTACCGCTTCGTCTTCGAGGCGCTCGATTACACGCTCAAATCGATCGGGCGCCAGGCCGGCCACGTGTCGGGGCGCGAACTCCTCGAGGGCATCCGGGACTGCGCCCTGGAGCAGTTCGGCGGGCTCGCCGGGCTCGTCCTCGATCAGTGGGGCGTGCGCGCCACCCAGGACTTCGGCGAGATCGTCTTCAACCTCGTCGAGGCGGGTCTCATGGGGAAGACGGAGACCGACTCCCGGGAGGACTTCCGGAACGTCTATGATTTCCGGGACGTCTTCCGGGTCGACGCCGCCGCCCCCGTGAAGGCACGGCGGGCCGAATGAATCCGCCCTCCGCGACGGCCTTCCCCTTCCGGTGGAAGACGCTCCTGATCCTCGGGATCGTCGTCATCGCGCTCCTCCTCGCCGTCCGGCTGAGCGTCGTCTTCACGCCCCTGCTCATCGCGTTCCTGCTGACCTACATCTGGAACCCGGTGGTCACCAAGCTCGAGAGATGGATGCCCCGGCTCGCGGCCATCGCGCTGATCTACGTCGCTTTCTTCGGGGTGCTCACCCTCGTGGCGCTCTTCGGGCTCCCGGAGCTCGTGCGGCAGACCACCTCGTTCGTGGACGAGGGGTTCATCGGCGATAAATTCGAGGACAGGAACAAAAACGGACTCCGGGACGCCGACGAGCCGTACGAGGACTCGAACGCGAACGGCAGGTACGACGCCCCCAAGTTCCAGAAATTCGTCGCCTGGAGCGAGGAGCGGCTCCACGAATGGCTCGGCGCCGACGGATGGAGGCAGGCCTACGGCAAGCTCAAGGAGCGGATGAAG
>DASXTT010000004.1:0-6493 GCA_036505255.1 Planctomycetota bacterium
ACTTCCCGGCGACATACGCCTGGGGGACGCCGTTCTCTTCAGCGATCAGGAGATGCACGGCACGGTCGCCCATCATGGCGCCGAGAATTGCTCGCGGCGATCCGCGGCTCCAGATTCCAGGTGCGCGATGCGCGGGGTACCGATGCAGGCCCGCGACGAGTCCCTCGATGGCGCCCGCGTCGCTCCGCCGGACCGTTCTGATGATCAAGGGCGGCACCTCTTCTCGGATTACAAATGCCTGCACTGAGCGAGTCGCAATGACGATCTTGCGGCGAGTCGAGGTGCCGGGGGAGGGAATCGAACCCTCATGGCCCCTTGCGGGACCTGGGGATTTTAAGTCCCCTGCGTCTGCCTGTTCCGCCACCCCGGCGCGCCGTCGCGCCGCAGGTTAATCGAAAACCGGCCTGAAACCAACGTCGCGTCGTCACGGGAGGGCGCCCAGGTCGGGAGCGATGAAGGTCGACTTCGCCTCCGGCGAGCGCATTCGAGCCTTCGAATACAAGACCCGCACCAGCGTCCGCACCCGCAGGTGGGGCTGCGCTTCCAGGAATTCGAGGGAAGTCGCGCACGGATCCTGCGTGCGGATGGTCGCGCTCACCACGCGGAGCCAAGCCTGGGTCACGGTTTCGTGATAGCCGCTGAGCGGCGCATCGACCACGTGGTTCGCCCGGTTGTAGGCCTGGATCCCTTCCCGCGCGCGGGGAAGCGCCCCCTCCAGGCCGTGGCGCGTCAGGTAGATCCACGCCATCCGGATGTGCGCCGCGTGGCACCACTCCGAGAACGGCAGCGTGCGCCTTTCGAACGCGTCGATGAACGCCGCGTCGTCCGGAAAGGCGGTCTCGTAGGGCGGAGGAGCTGAAAGCACCGGAGGATCCCGATGTTTTGGACGCCAGGCCGGCGCGGTCGTCTACTTTTCCTTCTCGATCCGCGCGAGCGCAGCCGCCGCGCTCACCCGTGCCAGGTCCGCGGGCGACGCGATTTCCACGCACTTCCGGAAGAACTCCTTCGCCCCTTCGCGATTCCCCTCCACCATGCGCTTCCACCCCGCGTAGAAATACGCGTCGCCGAGCCGTTCCACCCGCCGAGGCGCCTCCGCTTCGGCGGCCTTCAGCAGGTCGGCCTCGGGCAGGTCTCCCGCGAGATGCGCCAGCAGGCGTCCCGTCCACTCGCGGGCCCGATCCGCCTTGCGGTCCTTCAAGTACTTCTTCAACTCGCGCGTCGCCGCCGCGGCCTCACCGAGGGCCGTCCGCGCCAGCCAGACCCGGGCGCGCGAGTACTCCTGGTCGGGGTCCGCCTCCACCGCCTTCCGGAACGAGAGCAGCGCGTCCGTCAGCGACCGCGCGTCGAGGTGCGCGCATCCCAGCGCATGGTGATTCCAGGAATCCTTGGGATCGAGTTCGACCGCCTTGGCCAGGTCGGCCATCGCCCCCTCGGCGTTCCCCTTCATTCTCAGGACCAGCGCCCGCCCGCGGTACGCGCGCGCGAGCGTGGGGTCGCCGGAGATCGCCGCGGCGAACGCCGCCGCCGCCCCGTCCCAGTCGCCCGCCGCCATTTTTTCCTCGCCGAGGACGGCTCCCGAAGCCGACCGCTTGGCGGCCGCTCCCTCGCGCGCCTTCCGGAGCCAGGGCTCGAGCTCGCGCTTCCACGCCGGTTCAGACCATGACGCCCTCTCCCAGGCCTCGACGGCCTCCTCGAACCGGTTCTCCAGGAATCGGAGGAGCCCCGAATAGTAGGGGGTCACGCGCGCCAGCGGCTCCAGTTCCACCGAACGCTTCAAGTCCTTCACCCCCGCATCCTTATCTCCCGCCGCCACCCGGATCCATCCGCGGGTGCCGAGGGCGTCCGCATAGTCCGGGGCCAGGGCCAGCGATTTGTCCAGGTCCTGCAAGGCCCCGGCCGAGTCTCCCGCCTTGTGCCGCGCCCAACCGCGCGCCGAATAGGCGTACTCATCCTTCGGGTTCAGTTCGATCGCCTTCGTGTAATCGGCGATCGCGCCGGCGAGATCGCCGGTCGCTTCCAACGCCCAACCCCGCGAGGTGAACCGTCGAGGCCCGGGATTCAGCTCGATCGCCCGCGCAAGGTCCTGGACCGCTCCCGCGAAATCCCCGCTGGAACAGCGCGCCCAGCCCCGGGACGAATAGAAGTCGGCGTTCTTCGGGTCGAGCTCGATCGCCTTGGTGTAGTCGGCCGCGGCTCCAGGCTGGTCTCCGCGCGCGGACTTGTCCGCCGCCCGGGCGGCGTACGCCGCCGCGTCTCCCAGCGCCGCGTCGGCCGGCGGCGGATCGATCACCGCCGCTGCGGAAATCCGTTCTTCGACCGAGACGACCCCGGCCTCGACACACCGCTTCAAGAGCGGCAAGCCGCCGTCCCGATCTCCGGCGGCGATCCGCTTCATGCCGGCGTAGTAGAGCGCCGCGCACTTCCGCTCCGCGGCCTGCCGGGGATTCTTCATTTCCGTGGCTTTCAGGAACTCCTCCTCCGACAGCTTTCCCGCGAGGTGGAGAAGGATCTTGCCCGCCCAGTCGTCCGGCTTCTCGGGTTTTCTCTTCCCGATCCACTCCGTCAGTTCCCGGTCGGCGTCGGCGCCTTCGCCGAGTCCGGTGCGCAGGATCCAGATTCGCGCGATCGCCGGGTCCCGAAGCGATGGGTCGTAGACGGCCGCGGTCCGGAGATCCAGGAGCGCCCCGGCCGTTGCTCCCCGGTCCTGCTGAAGCCGGCCCCGGGCCAGGTGGACCGAGCCGTATCGGCGGAACATCTGGAGGGCTTCCTTGTAATCGCGGAACGCGCCTTCCGCGTCGCCCTTCCAGGCGCGCGCGTCGGCCCGCGCCTGCATGGCGCTCGCGTACCGGCTCAATTCCAGCGCCCGCGTCGCGTCGGCGATCGCCCCGTCGAAATCCCCGAGGGAGGTCTTCACCTCGGCCCGGTTGCCGTACGCCCAGGCGTACGTCGAATCAAGCTCGAGAACGTGCGTGTAATCCTCCGCGGCGCCGGCGTAGTCCGACATGTGGGAGCGCGCGGAGCCCCGGCTGTTGACGACGTCCGCGTCGTAGGGCCGGACGGCCAGGTACCGGGTGAAGTCCTCGAAGGCCCCTTCGTAGTCCTTCTCGCCGGCGCGGTACCAGGCGCGATTGAGCCAGGCGGAGGCGCAGGCCGGATCGATCTCGACGGCCCGCGTGAACTCCGCCAAAGCGCCGGCCGTATCGGCCTTCGCGCGGAGCGCCTGACCCTTCAGGACGATCGGGAAGGCGTACCTGGGAGCGAGCTCGATGGCCCGGGCGGCGTCGGCGAGCGCGAGATCGTGCTCCGATCGCGACGTGCGGGCCCGTGCGCGGGCCGCGAAGTCCTCGGCCGTCTTCGGATCCGCCACGTCGAGGGCGCCGAGCGCCGCGGCGTGGTCCGCGTGGTACGTCCGGCCCGAGTCCAGGCACAGGGCGAACCGTTCGACCGATCCCCGGCGATCGCCCTCCAGGGCCCGCCGCGTCCCGGCGAGGAACCACGCCTCGCACTTCTGGTCGGAATTGGCGTATCGCCCCTCGCCGAGCCCGGCCTTGAGAAAGTCCTCCTCGCCGATGACCCCCGAGACGAAGTCGGCCTTCTTCGCGAACCAGGCATCCTTTTTCCCGGGCTTGCGGCTTTCCCGGTAGGCGGCGAGCTCCTTCACGGCCGCGTCGCGCTCGCCGAGCCGCGTGCGCAGGATCACGATGCGGATCCTCGCGCCGTCTTCCTCCTCGGGCGCCACCTCGCAGAGTCGACGGTAGTCGATCAGCGCATCCGACCACGACTCCATCCGCCAATTGAGCCGGGCCCGCGTCCGCACGGCCGCCGGATCCTTGGGAGCCTTCTCGATGGCCGTCGCGAGGTCCTCGACGGCGCCCTCGAGATCCCCCTTGTCCTCGCGGGCGGAAGCCCGGTTTCGAAGGTAGATCGCCTCCCCCGGCTCGGCCTCGAAGGCCTTCGAATAGTCCGCGATGGCGCCATCGTAGTCCTTGCGGTCGTGCTTGATCCGGCCGCGCAGATTGTAGGCCCACCCGTCCTTGGGGTTGATCTCGACCGCCTTCGTCAGATCCTCGACGGACCCGTCCAAGTCGCCCGTGGTTCGCCGCAGGAGCGCGCGTTCCGAATAGGCCCAGGCGTATTTCGGATTCAGCTCGATCGCCTTCGCCAGGTCGGCGAGCGCCCCCCCGTTCTCCCCCTTCAGGCGCCGGACTTTTCCGCGCTCCGCATAGGTCCAGGCGGAGGACGGATCGAGCGCGATCGCCTTCGTGAGATCGGCGATCGCGTCGGCCAGGCGGTCTTTGCCCTCGTAGGCGGCGGCGCGGTCGATGTACGGCTGGCGCAGGCTCGGGTCGAGCTCGACGGCACGGGTGCAATCGGCGATGACCCCGTCGAGGTCTTCCTTGGCCCTCTTCGAGGAGGCCCGGTTTCCGAAGGCGACCGCGAAGGTCGCGTCCTGTTCGATGGCCTTGGTGTAGTCGGCGATGGCGCCGTCGTGGTCGCCCTTGCGCTCGCGCGCGTAGCCCCGGTTGTTGTAGGCCGCCGCGCTGACCGGATTGAGCGCGAGGTACTTGTCGATATCGGCGATGGCGCCGTCGTTCTGGCCGAGGTTGATGCGGCACCGGGCGCGGGTGAACCACGCGTCGAGCAGGTCCGGGTTCAACTCCAGGGCCTTGGTGAATTCGGCGGCGGCCTCCTCCCACTTCTCCTTCTCGAAGAGCCGGTCGCCCGCTTCGGCCATCTTGTCGGCCCGCTTCTGCGCCTCCGGCCGGTCATCCACGATCGTGAATTCGCCGCTGATGGCTTTGAGCCGGTCGCCGAACCAGACCTCGACGCGGTACCGGCCCGGAGTCCACAGGCCGGGCTTCGCGTAACCGAAGCCCCTCCAGACGCGGCCGGTCTCCCAGCTCGACGGCAGTTTCCAGTCGAGGACCGGCTTCCCGAACGTGGAGCCGTCCTCCTTGAAATACTTGAGCGTGAGGGCGAGCTCCTGGTCGGCGACGTTGTGCCGGTTGTTCCGGAAACTGATCAGGCAATTGATGTACCGGGTCGCCGTCTTGTTGAAGGAGGATCCCTTCTCGACCTTGTCGGGATCATCGGTGTTGCTGGCATTCTCGAAGAACTGGAGGGATTCCACCTGGATCCCTTCGCCCTGCGCCGTCGCCGCGCGGACGGCGGCGAAGGGGACCAGGAGCGCGGCGAGAACGGTCACCCGGCACAAGGCGGCGCGAAGCATGGAGATTCTCCTCGGGTTTGGAAACCCCGCATTGTACCCCGGCCGCGTCGACGCGCCGGGTCAAAAGTGAACCTCACGCCCCGGATTTCGCGGACGGCGGACGATGGAGGTCCTATAATCTCCGGATGATTCGCGCCGCCGCCGCCACCGCCCTCCTCCTGGTCGCCGGATGCATCGAGCCGCCCAAGACGAACCGGGCCCTCGTCTACGTGAACGGGCTCCAGGATCTGACCCAGTGGGATCCGGTCATGGGGGGACGGGGGCACGAATCCCACGACGGGATCCTCCAGCTCGAGCCGACCGACAGCGTGCCGGTCCTCATCGCATCGCTCCTCGACCCCACGCCGACCAAGATCCTCGACCGCCTTCATGATCCGCCCACCGTCGGCGACGTCGCCTTCCACATGCTCCTTCTGATCTTCACGATGCGGGCCGAGGACTTCGCTCCGGAGGGGGTCTGGATCTCAAAAACCGAGCCCATACGCAACCCCATCTATTTCGTCCGCATCGAAAAGGAGACGGTGCGCGAGAAACTCCGCGAGCGGTTCGCGCGGATGGCGATCGCCCGCGGGTGGTACGGGGACCAGAAGCCGGAGAAGCCGCGCTAGGGCCGGCTTCAAGCTTCAAGCTCCAATCTTCAAGCCAGAAGCTGACTGCTGATCGCTGAAAGCTGACCGCTGCGCGCGTTTTGGTTGTCGTCGTCCGTGAATTGTCCGGCGCAGACAAAGGTGGCGGCCGGATTTGAACCGGCGAAATAGGAGTTTTGCAGACTCCCGCCTTAGGCCACTTGGCTACGCCACCGCGAAGGCGACGCCCACTCTAGGCGGGCCCCGGACCCCGGTCAAGCCCTCTTGCGCCCTCCTCCGCGCCGCCGCTATCCTCTCCCCGTGCGCGTCCTCCACCTCTTCGGCGACTGGAAGTGGACGGGCCCCGCCGAACCGACCCTCGACCTCTGCCTCGAGCTGCGCGCCCGCGGGATCGACGTCCGCCTCCTCTGTCCGCCGGCGCCACCCGAGGCCTCGACCAGCCTCCCCGCGGCCGCGCGCGAGCGGGGGCTCGAACCACTTCACGGCCTGCGCTTCAACCATCGGATCAATCTTCTCGACAATCTCTCGGACATCGCCTCCCTTCGAACGCTGTGCGACACCGAGTCGGTGGACGTCCTCCACGTCCATTTCTCGCACGACCACCTCGTGGGGGGACTGGCCGCGCGGCGGGCGCGCGTACGGCCCCTGGTCTTCCGCACGAACCAGAAGGCGGTCC
>DASXTT010000005.1:0-6419 GCA_036505255.1 Planctomycetota bacterium
AGAACGAAAATCAGGACGACTTGGGGAACCCTATCATTCCTCCCGACCCTCGAGGGGTCAGCGGGTGCGGTATGTGGATGCTCCATGACCACGTCAGAACGCGAGGGGAATGGACGACCGCCGACATCAAACTCGTCGGCATCGAGCATCACTGGGTCAGATGCGAGACGGTGCTCATCGGTACGAAAATACACGTCATCTTCAAGGGAATGTACTCCGCGTTCCCGAGGCTTCAAGAGGCGCTTAGGGACATGTTCGTCCTACATCGCTAGTCAGAGGCACTGGACAAAGGTCAAATCACGTGCAAGACATCCCTCCCCAAATTCGAGAGGTTGAGAGGCTTCCGGGGCACGTAGGAGGGCCATAGGGCTCGCTCGAGCGTCGACACGGCCCTGCGTGGACCGACCACATGCCACGGGCGTCCCCACCCCGCCCGATTGGTTTGGGTGTGGCGGGCTAGGGCTGCGCCTTGGGACGTTTGAGGGCGAAGAGGATGAAGAAGGCGCAGAACGCAAAGAACCAAAGCATGGCCGCACGTCCATCGGCGAAGCCGAGAAATCCGAGGAATCCGAGGAAACCCAAGAAACCGAGATTGCGCTGCTTCGTCATGGATCACCCTCTTGTCGGCAGGTTCGTCATGCGATCGTGTCATTTTATGGCCAATTGGCAAGATCACCAAGTGCAGCCTCTCTCTCCCCAAAACCGAGAGGTTGAGAGGCAGCCGCTTCGGTTTTTCACGCATCACCCGGTATCCGGGCGGAACGGATTACGAACGGCGGGGTCTCCAGCGTCCAGCTCGGGCACCGACCTCGCATCTGTTTGGGCATGGCGGACTTGCGGGTGGATCAAGTCGCGAGGACGGCGCTCGCCACCTCTCAGCGGCAGGCGAGTTCGTAATCCGTAACAGAAGCTCCCCGAGTGGGACTCGAACTCTCAGTCCCGGGGTTTCGACCCGCGACCCGCGACGGACGACTCGCGACTTCTTCTCCTCGACTCTCGACCCTCGACTCGAGACCCGCGACTCAAATCCAGAGACTCGCGTCTCCGTAGCTGAAGAACCGGTATTTCTCTTTCACCGCTTCCGCGTATGCCTCCAGCGTCCGTTCGCGCCCGGCGAAGGCGCAGACCAGCATGAGGAGCGTGCTCTTCGGCAGGTGGAAGTTCGTCAAGAGCGCGTCCACGACGCGGAACTCGAAGGGCGGATGGATGAACAAATCGGTCGAACCACTCGTCTTCCCTGTTAGGGCCCAGGCCTCGAGCGTCCGGCACGAAGTCGTTCCCACCGCCACGACCCGACTCTTCGATTCCTTCACGCGATGAAGCGCATCCAGTGTCTCTAGCGGGATCTCGTACCGCTCGGGGTCCATGACATGCGCCTCAACCTCCTCCGTCCGCACGGGTTTGAAGGTCCCCGTCCCCACGTGAAGGGTGACCCTCGCGACCGCCACGCCCGCCGAGGCGATCCGGTCCAGCATTTCCCGCGTGAAATGGAGCCCCGCCGTGGGGGCCGCGATCGACCCCGGCCGCTCGGCGTACACCGTCTGGTAACGCTCGAGGTCTTCGGGCGTCGGCCCCCCGGGGCGCTTGATATAGGGGGGTAATGGGGCGCGGCCGAGCCGGTCCAGCGCGCCGTCCTCGATCTCGAACTCCACGGTCCAAACGCCCGCCGCACTCCGCTCGCCGATGCGGCAGACCGACCCGTCCTCCAGCCGCAGCGCTTCGCCGGCCCGCAGGCGCCGGCCGGGGTCGAGCAACGCCTCCCACCGGCGGCCCTCCGCACGCCGCAGGAGCAGGGCCTCCACCCGCCCGCCGGATTCGCGCGCGAGGATCAGCCGGGCGGGCACCACCCGCGTGTCGTTCAGGACGAGCAGATCGCCCAGGCGAAGCCACCGCGGAAGCTCGGTGAATTTCCGGTGCTGGATGGGGCCTCCGGACCGCGGAACGACCATCAATCTGGAGGCGTCGCGGAGGGGGGCGGGGGACTGCGCGACCAGCTCCGGAGGCAGGGAATAGTCGAAGTCCCGTAATTTCATTTGACTCCGGGTCAGGGCATTATAAACTCGCCTTATACTCCTGCAATCCGCCACGGAGGCTGAATGTCGCGCCTGATCCTAGCTCTGGCTCTATCCGCGGCCGCCTTTCCGCAGGATATGGCTCCCGGCGCCCCCCGGCTCGAGGTCAAGGCCCCGGCCCTCGGCGACCGCTCCGAGATCCGGATCGAATCCACCTTCGAGCTGGACGTCGTCTCCACCAGCATCCAGGACCCCGAAGCCAAGGTGACGAAACAGCTCTCCTACGTGCGGACCCAGGAGTTCTCCCAGGTCGTCCAGGAGGTCCTGAACGGCTCCGTCAAGTCCCACCGCGTCACCTGCGCCACCGCGAAGCTCCAGCGCTCCGGCACCAACCTCGCGCCCGTCACCGAGACCTCCGAGATCGAGGGGCAGATCTTCGTCGTCTCGCGCGGCGAGAAGGGCCGCTCGGTCCGCCTCGACAACGGCGACCCCGCGCCGGTCGACGCCGACGGGCTGGGCGCGTGGGAGGAGATCGCGAAACTCCTGCCCCAGGGCGAGGCCAAGGAGGGGGCGACCTGGAAGGTGGACGCCGCGGCCCTCAGCGGCCTCATCTCCATCCCGGACCTGCCCACCCCGACCGGCTCCTTCGACGTGAAACTCGAGAAGCTGGCCGGGGGCCAGGCGGTCCTCGTCTTCACGGGGACTCTCCAGGGAAAGACGGTGAAGGGCTTCGACACGACGGTCACGGTCACCGAGGGGCGCCTCGTCTTCGACACCGCGAAGGGCCGGCCCGTGTCGCTCACCGTCGCGGGTTCGCTCGAAGCCACGAAGGTGATCAATCAGAAGGTCGCCAAGGCCAACGAACTCAGGCAGGTCGACGAGCCGGTAGGGCAGGTGAAGGTGACGAGCCGGAAACTCGAAGTGAAGGTCGAGTTCCGCTAGCGAGCTGGGCCGCCGCCGGTTCCTCGACGTAAATCCGCTTCACCCGCCTCCCCAAACCGCACGTCAGCTCGTACGGGATCGTTCCGATCGTCTTCGCCAGCTCCTCGCAGCGGATTTCCTCCAGCCCGTCCCGGCCGATCAGCGTCACCTCGTCGCCCACGGCCGCCTCGGGCAGGTCGCCGACGTCGAGCATGATGTAGTCCATCGTGATCGTCCCGACGACGGGCACGCGCCGGCCGCGGAGGAGGGCCGAGGCGCGGTTCGTGAGGAGGCGGGGGTAGCCGTCGTTGTACCCGACGGGGCAGGTGGCGATCCGGGTCGCGCGCTCCGTCCGGTGGACCTGGTCGTAGCTGATCGGCGTGCCGGCGGGGACCCCCTTGAGGAACGCGATCCGGGTCTTGAGCGATAGGATGGGCGTGAGGCCCAGGTTGAGCTTCGCGAAGATCCCGGGGTCGAGGCCGTACAGCGTGATCCCCGTCCGGACCATGTCGAAATGGGCCTCCCGGAACATGAGCATGCCGGCGCTGTTCGCGGCGTGGATGACCGGGGGGCGGATCCCGAGCGCGGCCAGGTCGGAAATGGCCTCGTGGAAGCGGTCCAGCTGTTCCCGGGTGTGGGCGCCGTTCCCCGAGACGACGCTCGAGAGGTGGGTGCAGAGTCCCTCGAGCTCGAGATTCGGCCGCGCGGCGATCTCGCGCGCGATTTCCGGGGCGCGCTGGGGCGAGGCGCCGAGCCGGCCCATGCCCGTGTCGATCTTCAGGTGGACCCGGAGGAGCCGGTGCTGGCGCCGCGCCTCCTGGTCGAGCAGATCGAGAAGGTCGGGTGAGTGGACGCTGACGGCGACGTCCGCTTCGACGACCTTGGGGACCTCCTCCTCGATGATGGCGCCGAGGATGAGGATGGGGCCGGCGATGCCGCTTTCCCGCAGCTGGAGCGCCTCGGTGGAGTCGCCGACTCCGAGGGCGTCGCAGCCCGACTGGAGGGCGTGCCAGGCGACGGGGACCGCTCCGTGGCCGTAGGCGTCGGCTTTGACGACGGCCATGATCCGCGTCGAGGGTCCCACCTCGCGGCGGACGACGGAGATGTTGCGGCGGAGCGCGGGGAGGTCGATCTCCGCCCAGACGCGATGGCCTCTCATTACTGGCTCATTCCCAGACTTCGGACTTCAGACTTCAGACTTCAGTAGGAACCCGAGGCTGACAGCTTCTGAAGTCTGAAGTCGGAAGTCTGATGTCTGTCAGTTGTCAGGGGGGGGTCTTGCCCCGCGCGCGCGGCCCCTATGGCCGGATCGACGCGCGGGGCCATTTCCCCCTCTGCCCAAACCCCTCTCTCACGATTTCGGGCCGAACTTCTCTTCGGCCTCGGTCTTTCTCAGGTAGAGCGGCACGAGCGTCGCGACACCGTCCCGACCGCCCTCCGCGTGGCGCCTCCGTCCGAGGGCCGCGACGAGCGCGGGCCGCGGCGACCAGAGGTCGCGCGGGGCCGCGACCGCTCCGCGGGCGGCGAAAAGCGCCGCGTGGCGCTCCAGCGCGTCGCCCACGACGAGCGCCCCGGAGGGCACCCGCGCGGCGAAGGCCTCCGGCCCCTCCGCGAACATTTCCGTCGTCCGGACCGGGCGTCCGTCCCGTACCTCGTAGAGCGCGCCGTACACCTGGTCCCACTTGGCGTCGATCGCGGGCGCCAGGATCCGTCCCTTCGCGGCGGCCGCCTCGGCCAGGACGTCGAGCGAGGCGACCCCGATCAGGGGCCGGCCCAGGGCGAACGACAGGCCCTTGGCCGCGGCCAATCCCACGCGCAGGCCCGTGTACGACCCGGGCCCGATGTCGACGGCGATGAGATCCAGGTCGGCGGGGCGCTTCCCCGCCTCGCGAAGAATCCGCTCCGTCGCGGGGGCGATTTCCCGCCCGTGGACCATTCCCGCTTCGAAAAAAGCCTCCCCGAGAGGGCGCTCCTCCTCGAGGAGGGCGACGCCGCCGCGGGGCCCCGAAGATTCGATGCCCAGTACCAGCATGGGGTCCGCCGGGTCCAAGTATAAGCCACGATCCGCGCGAATCAAGTTATAAATTACAAATTATAACTTACAAAGGGACCGGTCTTGCCGGAGGCCGCCCCGCGGGGTTAGGATCGTCTTTCCGGTCCGCCTGAAGTCGGATGTCCGAAGTCTGAAAACTGTCACGCGCAACCACATGAAGCTATCGCGCCTACGGAAAATCACCTGGCGCCTGGTCTTCGTCTACGCGCTGATCGTCGTCCTCGTCGTGTGCGCGAGGCAGGACGCGCTCAAGTATGCCCGTCCCTGGTTCTGGGACGGCTTCGCTCTCGTCGCCCTCGGCGAGTGGGTCCGGATGTGGGCCGCGGGCCACCTCGTCAAGAACAAGGTCCTCACCGTCACGGGGCCGTACGCGTACGTCAAGAATCCCCTCTACATCGGAACGTTCCTGTGCATGGTCGGCTTCTCGATCATGGCGCTCGGGGATCCTTCCGCCGTCTGGTGGCAGGCGAACATGAACTGGATCCTCCTCGGCGTCGCCATCCTCGGGTTCGTCGCATACTACGTCCCCTACAAGAAGAAGCGCGAGGGCGACCGCCTGCGCGACATCTTCGGCGAGGCGTGGGACCACTACGACCGCGCCGTCCCCGATTACTTCCCGCGGCTCAGGCGGTACGAGCGCGCCTCGACCGCCCCGTGGAGCTGGCAGGCGGCCCGCGAGAACAGCGAGCACTGGACGCCGCTGGCCATCGCCGCCGGCGCCCTCGCCCTCCTTTTCAACCGGCCCTTGATCGACCTCGTGATGTCCGTGGTCGGTAAGATATCCGGATGACGGTCAGGGTCCGTAGTCCGAAGTCCAAGGTCCAAGGTCGGGCGACACTACTTCGGGTATTGGTCCCTCGCGGTCACCGGCCGTTGTCGTACGAGAGCTTGGAACGAGCGGAATGACCATTCTCCGGGACAAGGGCGGGTTCCTCTCGCCCGTCATCCGCCTCGTGCCCCGCGACGGCGGGCAGGCGGTCCTCAAGGACTTCCGCTCCAGGAACCCGCTGACCCGCGCCGTCCTCGGGCCGATCCTCGTGCGGCGCGAGTTCGCGATCCTCCGCCGCCTCGACGGCATCGCGGGGGTCCCGAAGGCGTACGGGATCGTCGACGGCCGGGCGCTCCTCCTCGAGTACGTCCCCGGCCGCACGCTCGGCAAGTTCCGGCCGGGCGAACTGCCGGATTCGTTCTACCGGGCCCTCGAAGAGACCTTGGACTCCATCCACCGGCGCGGGGTCGTTCACCTCGACCTCCGGCAGAAAAAAAACATCCTGGTCGCGGACCGCGACGGCCGGCCCCACATCATCGACTTCGCGAACGCGGCGCGGGTCGACGGCGCGCTCGGAATCCTCGGCGGCAACCTGAAAGCCGTCGACCGCGGGGGACTCCTGAAATTCAAGGCGCGCTATTTCCCGCATCTCCTGACCGACAAG
>DASXTT010000006.1:0-2714 GCA_036505255.1 Planctomycetota bacterium
TCTACATCATCAGCGACGGGTCGGACACCCCCCTGCGCGTGAAGATCCGCGCCCCGAGCTTCGTCAACCTGAGCATCCTCCCCGAGGTGAGCCGGGGCGTCCTGATCGCCGACCTCGTCGCGATCCTCGGATCGATCGACATCGTGCTGGGCGAGATCGATAGGTAGCATCGCCTCCCGCCTGGGACCAATGGAAGGGGGTGTCGCCATGGACGGTATGAAATCCTTCCTGACCGCCCGGTACGGCTACGTCCTTTCCATGCTCATCCTCATGGTCATCGGTATCGTTGCCCTTGTTCGAGCTTTCGATTGGCCGCACGGAGACGATTCCGGGAACCTGATCGCCGCCGCCGTCGCGTTCGGGGCGATCACTTTGGCTTCGAAAAACCGCTGACGGGCCATTGACAGCGCTTTCATGCCTCCCCGTGAAGTCCTTGAAGTCGACGCGCTCTTCGTCGGCGCCGGGCCCTCCGGGCTCGCGGGCGCCATCCGCCTGGGACGCCTCGCCAAGGAGGCCGGCAAGCCCCTCTCGATCGCGGTGATCGAGAAGGCGCGCGAGATCGGCGCCCACGGACTCTCCGGCGCCGTAATGGACGAACGGCCGCTCCGCGAGCTCTTCCCCGAGTTCGAGAAGGAGGGCGCTCCCATCGAGGGGCGGGTCCGCGAGAACCACCTCTGGTACCTCACCGAGTCGGAGTCGCTCCCCGCGCCCTTCATCCCCCCCGCGCTCGACGACACGGGCCATCCCATCATCTCGCTCGCGCAACTCACGCGCTGGATGGCGGGACAGGCGGAGAAATCGGGCGTCGACCTCTTCCCGGGATTCCCCGGGGTTTCTCTGCTCATCGAAAAGGACGGCGTCGTCGGCGTCCGCACCGGCGACAAGGGGATCGACAAGCACGGAAACAGGAAGCCGAATTACGAGCCGGGCGTCGACATTCGCGCGAAAATCACGGTCCTCGGCGAGGGACCCCGGGGTCACCTGACCCGCGAACTCGTCTCGAGGTTCCGCCTCGACGCGGGGCGCGCGCCCCAGGTCTACGCCACCGGGGTCAAGGAGATCTGGGAACTGCCGGAGGGGAAGGTCCACGACGGGCGGGTCCTTCTCACGATGGGATGGCCCCTGCGGTCGGAGGAGTTCGGCGGCTCGTTCATCTACTCCCTCGCGAACAACCGGCTCTGCGTCGGCTTCGTCGTGGGGCTCGACTACAAGGATCCCTTCCTGGATCCCCATCACCTCCTTCAGAAGTTCAAGACCCATCCGAAGATCCGGGAGTTGCTCGACGGCGGGAAGATGATCGAATACGGCGCCAAGACGATCCCCGAGGGGGGATGGGACGCCGTGCCGAAGCTCTTCGCGCCCGGCGCCCTCCTTGTGGGGGACAGCGCGGGGTTCCTCGACGCGTTCCGCCTCAAGGGGATCCACCTCGCGATGAAGAGCGGACTGCTGGCCGCGGACACCGCGTGGGACGCGCTCGAGGCGGGCGATTTCTCGGAGAAGACGCTCGCCGCGTACGCCCGCCGGGTGGACGAGTCCTACATCAAGACCGAACTCCACCGGGTCCGCGACTTCAAGAAGGGCTTCAAGCTCGGCTTCGTCCCCGGCATGATCGGCGCGGGCTTCCTGCAGTTCTTCGGCTTCAGCCCCTTCTCGTGGGTGAAGCTCGAGGAGGGCCACCACCGGATGCGGAAGGTGGAGGAGCATTACGGCCGGCCCGACGCCAAGCCCGAGCGCATCCCCTTCGACGGCAAGCTCACCTTCTCCAAGGTGAACGACGTCTATTTCTCGGGGACGATCCACGACGAGGACACCCCGTGCCACCTCAAGGTCCTCGAGCCCGACATCTGCGCATCGCGCTGCGTGAAGGAGTACGGCAATCCCTGCCAGCACTTCTGTCCGGCGGCGGTGTACGAGTGGATCCGCAAGGACGAGCGCGACTCCGGCCGCCTCCAGATCAATTTTTCGAACTGCGTCCACTGCAAGACTTGCGATATTATGGATCCCTACGGGATCATCCGGTGGGTTCCGCCCGAGGGGGGCGGCGGCCCGGGATGGAAGAATTTGTAGGAAGCAAGAATCAGGAATCAGGGGATGCCGGTCGTGATTGTGTGTTGCAACACACATTTGAGCGCGGTACTACACGGGAATCCCGGGACCCCCCCGGGGGTTTGACCGGGTAGAGATACTCTTTTCTTACTGGAGGACGCGATGAAGGGTTTTGCGATGGTGGCGGCGCTCGTGCTGGCCGCCCAGGTGGCCGAGGCGGCGCCGGAAGGGAAGTACACGGTCCAGGTCACGGTCAGCGGCATGAGCTGAGCGATCAGCTGAGGGAGTGCCGTCAAGAAAGGCCTGGCGGGCCTGGATGGCTCCGCCAAAGTGGAACAGGTCAGCTTCAAGAACACCACCGGCGTCTACGCCGTCACCCTCCCCGAAACCTCCAAGTTCGACCCCGCGGCGGTGAAAAAGGCCGTGGGGAGCTTCAAGCTCGAACGCGTCGATCTCAAGATCGCCGGCGAGGTTGCGAAGGACGACAAGGGGCTGTGGCTCACGGCCCCCTCGGGGACGAAGCTCCTTCTCGCCAACCGCCCGAAGAAGGACGAGAAGGACGCGCCGCCCGACATCCTCGCGAAAATCGAAGAGGGGATGAAGGCCGGCAAGACCACGTTCTCCGTCGCGGGCTCGGTGAAGGAGGACAAGGACTCCACGACCGTGCA
>DASXTT010000007.1:0-10430 GCA_036505255.1 Planctomycetota bacterium
GGAGGCCGGAGAATGCCTTCTTGAGGGCCCGCGAGACCGAGGCCACGGCCTGGGGCTGGCCGACGATGCGCGAGGCCAGCTGGTCGCCGATGGTGCGGAGGCTCTCGAGCGACCTCGGTGCCGCAGGGGCCACGTGATTCAGCAGATGAAGTTCGGGCTGGGGGCCGTCGGAGACGGGAATCGACACGGCGCGCAGGTCGAGACCGGGATTGGCCTCGACGCAAAGCGCGTAGAGACGTTCCTCGATGGCGATCCGCTCGGCGACGTCGGCGTCGGGGCGGACCCTGGAGAGGACGGTCTCGGTGTAATTGACGACGCACGCGTTCACGACGAGGTCGACGAAGGCGCGCCGGTTCGCGATCCGGGTGTCCTGGAAGAGGCGGGCCGCCTCCGGCGCGGTGAAGATGCGGATCTTCACGAAGGCGTCGATCGGCTCGAAGTACTTCAGGACCGCGTTGGGTTCCATCCGGTTCATGCGGGACTCCTACAAGCCTTCCCCCGCGGCCGCCCCACCATCCCCATATATTATATCGACGCCGAGGGGCGGAATCATGACCTTAAGTCGTTAAAACTATCTTCCCGAAGGCCTTCCGCTCCTCGATCCGGCGATGGGCCTGGGCGGCGTCCTTCAGGGGCAGGACGCTGTCGATCACGGGGGTGAGCCGGCCCTGGAAAAGGCAGCGCATCGCCGCGCCGAACTCGGCGTTGTTCCCCATCGTGCAGCCGAGGATCTGGAGCTGGCGGAAGAAGATGTGGCGGAGGTCCTCCGCGGGGTCGTAGCCCGTCGTGGCGCCGCACGTCACGATCCGCCCGCCGCGCTTGGCGCACAGCAGGCTCTGGAGCCAGGTCGCCTTGCCGACGGAATCGACGACGATCTCGACTCCGCGCTTGGCCGTGGCCTCGCGCACCCGCTTCACCACGTCCTCGCGGGCGGAATTCACGACTACGTCGGCGCCGAGCTTCGAGGCCTTCGCGCACTTCTCGTCGGTTGAGGCCGTCGCGATCACGCGCGCCCCGAAGAGCCGCGCGATTCCGAGACACGTGGTCCCGATTCCGCCGCCTACGCCGTGGATGAGGACCCAGTCACCCGCCTTGACCTGTCCGCGCGTCACCATCATCCGCCACGAGGTGAGGAAGACGAGCGGCGCGGCGGCGGCCGTTTCAAAGGAGAGCGAGTCCGGAATCGCCAGCACGGCCGTCGCCGGGACGGCCACGAGTTCGCGCTGCACGCCGTCCTCGTGCTCCCCCCGGATCTTGTAGTCGAGGCAAAGGCTCATGTCCCCCTGGCCGCAGTATTCGCATAGCCCGCACGAGGTCGCGGGATTCAGAAGGACGCGCTGGCCGGGCTTCACGGTCGTCACGCCGGCGCCGGCGCTCCGGACGATTCCGGCGGCGTCCGCGCCGGGGATCCGGGGAAGCTTGATCGGAAACGACGGGATTCCCTTCCGGAGCCAGATATCGAGATGGTTGACCGACGCGGCCTTGACCTCGAGAAGGACCTCGCCCGGCCCGGGCGTCGGATCGGGGACCTCTTCGTATTTCAGGACCTCGGGACCGCCGTGCTCGTGGTAGCGGATGGCCTTCATAGAGATTTCAAAACGATATCAGAATGATATCACCGTGATATCACTGCGCCCGGACCCGGGGGCGCAGCTTGCGGATCTCGTCCAAGATCCCCCGGACCTCGTCGTCCGACGTGTAGAAGTGGGGGGAGATCCGGATTCCGCTCCCTGGACGCCAGTCCACCAGGAAGTCGCGACGGAGCAGGGCGTCGTGGACCCGTTCCGAGCCGGGGAAATCGACGCACACCATGCCCCCGCGGCGCTCGGGGTCCCGCGGCGTGTTGACCTTGAGACCGAGTTCGTCCGCAAGGTCCACGAGCATCGCGACCTGCCGCTTCGACTTCGCCCGGATGCGGTCCACGCCGACCTTCCGGACATGCGCGCGCCCCGGGGCGCTCGAGTAGAGGGCGGGCACGGACGGCGTGCCCCCCATGTAGCGCATCGCGTCCTTCCGGTAGCGGATCCGGTCCAGCTCGAAGGCGAAGGGCTCCTCGTGGGAAAACCATCCGCACAGGCGCGGCTCGAATCTCGTGAGGAGGTCCTTGCGGATGTAGCAGTACGCGGCGCCGGGCCCGCCGCAGAGCCACTTCACCGAGCCCCCCGTAAAGAAGTCCGCGCCGAGGTCGACGACGTCGACGGGCACCGTGCCGACCGCCTGGTACGCGTCGATCACCGCCAGCGCGCCCTTCTCGTGCGCGGCCCGGATGATCGCCTTGGCGTCCTGGAGGTATCCGCTCCGGAAGAGGACGAGCTCGATGATCACCACCGCGGTCCGCTCGTCGATCGCCTCGATGAATTTCTGGGTGTCGACGGTGATCCGGTCGTCCGACCGGACCAGGTCGAGCTTCGCTCCGAGGCGTTCGTGCTCCTTCCAGACGTAGTGGACGCTCGGAAAGTTCATGTCGGTCGAGAGGACGCGGTTGCGGGCCGGGGGGAAATCGAGGCACGACGCGATGATTCCCATCCACGTGGAGACATTCTGGTGCATCGTCACCGTGCCCGCCGGGGCCCCGATGAGCGCGCCGATCTCGTCCCCCGCCTTCGACACCATGGGGAGCCATTCGTGCCAGGCCTCGATGCTCTCGCCGACCCAACGACGGGTGAATTCCTCGAGCGCGTCCCCGGCCTCCTGGGGCATCGCCCCGAGCGAATGGCTGATGAAATGAACCTTCCTGGAAAGCGTGGGGAAATGGCGGCGCAGACTGGCGAGCGGGATCTCGGACGGTTTCGCGGCGCGGGTCGAGGCCATTCACAGCTCCGATCGGGCGGCCCAGAGGACCGGGAAGAACCGCTTGGACAGGGTCCGCTGAAGGTACTCGACGCCCATCGTCCCCATGGGGCCCGCCTTGCCCCCGAAGGAGTACGCGACGGCCTTCTGCCCGGTGCCCGCCTTCATGCCGATCATCCGCTCCGCCATGCGGACGTGATGCTCGCGCCACAGGCTGAAGAGCTTGTCGTACTGGATCATCTCCTCGCACAGGCCGCGAAGGTCGGCGTGAGCCTCTTCGCGATAGATCCGGACGACGGCCTTCAGCTCTTCCGCCCCTGCGTCGGCGGGAAGCCCGCGCGCCTTGAGGAGCACGCGGAAATGCTCCCAGAGCGAGGGGGCGGAGAGCGCGTCGCGAAGCCGTCCCTGCGCCCCGGCGTCCCCCTCGAACATTCTCAAGTACCGCTCGTCGCGGGCGCCCGAGAGGAATTCCAGCTCGCGGAACTGGACCGACTGGAAACCGCTCGCGGGTTTCAGCAGGTCCCGGAATTTCAGGAAGTCCGTCGGCTTCATGGTCTCGATGACTTCGATCTGCGGCAGGAAGACGGCGAGGATCGCGTTGAGCCGCCGGAAGAGGTGGACGGCGTCCGGGACGCGGCCGGCGTCGAGGTGTCCGCCGATCGCGCGCGCCTCGAAGACCATGAGCTTGAACCACAGCTCGAAGACCTGGTGGATGATGATGAAGTGGAGCTCGTCGTGGCTTTCGGGCCGCGACAGGGGCTTCTGCAGGGCGAGGAGCTCCGGGATCTTCAGGTACGACGCGTAGGTGACGTCGGACGGCGGGGGAGCGGCTTTGCTCATGGGGTATCGCAATCTTAGGGAGGCCCCTCCCGAGCGTCAATCCTCGCGGCCGGATGCGGGATGAGGGGTGGGTAACTATTTCGCGTCGCCGAACGTTTGCGGGTTGCCTCGCGATTCCGGGGGAGGGTAAAGTGAACCTACAAGGTCATCTCTCACAAATTGAATGCGGCCATCACCGCGAGGAGTCCTCGACGATGATCAAGCTCAAGGTCAACGGCAAGGATCGATCCGTGGATGTCGATCCGGAGACGCCCCTGCTCTGGGTGATTCGGGAATCGCTGGGGCTCACCGGAACGAAATTCGGTTGCGGCATGGCGCAGTGCGGAGCCTGCACGGTCCACCTCGACGGAGAAGCGGTGCGGTCCTGCGTGACCCCGGTCTCGCGGGCCGAGGGCCGGCCGGTCACGACGATTGAAGGCCTCGGCGCGGACCTTGGCGGACCGCTCCAGCAGGCCTGGATCGCCGAGGACGTGCCGCAGTGCGGATACTGCCAGTCGGGCCAGATCATGGCGGCCGCCGTGCTGCTGAGAGAAAACCCGAATCCCACCGACAAGGACGTCGACGACGCCATGACGGGCAATATCTGCCGGTGCGGGACGTACCAGCGCATCCGGTGCGCCATCCACCTCGCGGCCAAGATCAAGGCCGGGGGGAAGAAATGAACGACATCGTCAACCTCAGCCGGCGCGACGTTCTGAAAGCGGGCGCGTTCGCGGGCGGCGGCTTGATCCTGGGAGTGACGCTTCCGGGATTCGTGAGGAATGCGGCCGCGCAGCAGGGGACGACGAACTTCGCGCCCAACGCGTTCGTGCGGATCGGCCTCGACGAGAGCGTGACCGTCATCGTCCCTCACTCGGAGATGGGACAGGGCGCCTACACGAGCGTCGCGATGATGGTCGCCGAGGAGTTGGAGGCGGACTGGACCAAGGTGCGCGCGGAGTCGGCGCCGGTCGATCCGGCCTACAACCACACCGCCTTCGGGATCCAGATGACCGGCGGCAGCACGAGCACGTGGAGCGAGTGGAAGCGCCTGAGGGAGGCGGGGGCGGCCGCCCGCCAGATGCTCATCACGGCCGCGGCGGAGAAGTGGGATGTCGACCCCGCGGGGTGCCGCGCGGAGAACGGGCGGATTCTTCACGTATCGGGCCGCGTCCTGCGCTTCGGGGAGCTCGTCGAAAGGGCATCGCGACTCCAACCGCCCAAGGAAGTCATTCTGAAGGATCCCAAGCGCTTCAAGATCATCGGCAAGGCGACCAAGCGTCTCGATACTCCGGAGAAGACCAACGGCAAGGCCATCTTTGGAATCGACGTGAGCGTCCCAGGCATGAAAGTCGCCCTGGTCGCGCGTCCCCCCGTCTTCGGCGGGAAGGTGAAGAGCTTCACCGCCGACCACGCGAAGGCCGTCCCCGGCGTGCGCCATGTGCTTGAGATCCCGCGCGGCGTCGCCGTGGTCGCCGACGGGTTCTGGCCGGCGAAGCTGGGTCGCGAAGCCCTCGAGATCGAATGGGACGACGGACCGCTGGCCTCGCTCGACACCCGCACGCAGGGTGAACAGTACGCGGCGCTGGCGCGGGAGGCGGGCGCCGTCGCGCGCAAGGAGGGCGATGCCGCCGCGGCCTTCGACTCGGCGGCGAAGAAGGTCGAGGCGGTCTACGACCTGCCCTATCTCGCGCACGCGGCGATGGAGCCGCTGAACTGCGTGGCCGATGTTCGTGAAGATTCGTGCGAAGTCTGGGTGGGGACGCAGTTCCAGACGGGCGATCGCGCCGCCGCCGCGCAGGAAGCCGGACTGAAACCGGAGCAGGTCAAGCTCCACACCACGCTGCTCGGCGGCGGCTTCGGCCGGCGCGCCGTGATCGACAGCCACTTCGTGCGCGAGGCCGTGCAAATTTCCAAGGCGGTGAAAGCGCCGGTCAAGGTGATCTGGACCCGGGAAGACGACATGCGCGGCGGTTTCTATCGCCCTCGCGCGTACCACACGGTGAAGGCGGGGGTCGATACAGCCGGAGCGCCGGCCGCCTGGGAACATCACATCGTCTGCCAGTCCTTCATGGCGGGGACTCCCTTCGAGGGTTTCATGGTCAAGGAGGGCGTGGACGAGACCGCGGTCGAGGGAGCGCGGGACAATCCGTACGAAATTCCCAACATCCGCGTCGTGTGGCACCACGCGCCGCCCGGGGTGCCGACGCTGTGGTGGCGCTCCGTGGGCCATTCCCACAACGCGTTCATCGTCGAGACGATCATCGACGAGCTCGCCCACGCCGCCGGCCGGGACCCGCGCGAGTACCGCCTGGGATTGCTGGGCAAGAATCCCCGGATCAAACGCGCCCTCGAACTCGCCACGGAAAAGGCCGGATGGGGTAATCCGGCGCCCGAGGGCCGGGGAAGGGGCGTCGCGGTCCACGAGTCGTTCGGAAGCGTGGTCGCGCACGTGATCGAGGCGTCGATCGGGAAAGATGGCCGGCCGAAAGTCCACCGGGTGGTGTGCGCCATTGACTGCGGACCGGTCGTCAATCCCGATACGGTGCGGGCGCAGATGGAAAGCGCCATCGCCTTCGGACTCACGGCCGCGCTCTACGGCGAGATCACCTTCGAGAGGGGCCGGGTGCGCGAGCGGAATTTCCACGACTACCAGATGCTCCGGATGAACGAGATGCCGGCGGTCGAGGTGCACATCGTGCCCGACGCGGAGAAGATGGGCGGCGTGGGCGAACCGGGGGTGCCGCCGGTGGCGCCGGCGCTGGCCAACGCGCTCTTCGCCATCACCGGAAAACGCCTCCGGCACCTGCCCATTCGCGCGGAAGACCTGAAGAAGGGGTAGCCGATGCTCGCGAAGAAGCTTCGCCGGGGGCTCAACCTCGTGGTGGGCGGGGCGTGGATCGGCGTGCTGGCGTGCGCGATGCAGAACTGCTCCGCCCCCGGCGGCGGCCGCGGGCGGGGGGACGATGCCGGGGCGCGCGAGGCGTTCCTCGCCGTCTACCCCGTGTTCATGCACGCCCGCTGCTTGAACTGCCACCCCGCGGGAGACGCTCCACTCCAGGGCGACGACAACCGGACGCACGCCCAGAACGTCCAGCGCGGCCCCGAGGGAAAAGGCAAGTACGCCCTCAAGTGCGCCAACTGCCACCAGCTCGCCAACCTGCCCGAACCGAACCTGCCTCCGGGCCATCCGAACTGGCACCTGCCGCCGCCCGGAATGCGGATGGTTTTCCAGGGGAAGACCCCGGGCGAACTCGCCCGCCAGCTCAAGGATCCGAAGCAGAACGGCGGCAAGACGCTGGAGCAGATCCTCCATCACGTTTCGGAAGACAAGCTGGTGCTCTGGGGATGGGACCCCGGCGTCGGACGCACGAAGCCGCCCTTGAGCCACGACGAGTTCGTCCGGAAATTCCGCGAATGGGTCGACAAGGGCGCCGCCGTCCCCGAGTAAGAAGGCGGACTTTGGACTTTGGACCGGGGGGGCCTATAATCCTCCCGGCATGACGACCTTCCCCGAAAAGTTCAACATGGCGTCCTACTTCCTGGACGACCGCCTCGGCGAGGGGAAGGGGGAGAAGGTCGCCGTCCGCAGCCGCCGCCGCACCCTGACCTACCTCGACGTGGTCCGCGAGTCCAACCGGGTCGCCAACGTGCTCCGCGATCTCGGGGTCGGCATGGAGGACCGCGTCTACATCTGCCTGCCGGACATTCCCGAATTCGCGCCCGTCTTCTTCGGCGTTCTGAAGATCGGCGCGGTCGTGACCATGGGCAATCCGCGCCTGCCTCCCGAGGACTACGCGTACTACCTCGACTATACGAGGGCCCGGGTCGCGGTGGTGCACGACAGCGTCGCCGACGTCTTCCGGTCGCTCCGCACGCAGGCGCGCCACCTGAAGAACCTCCTCGTCGTGGGGGAGGCCGTCACCGGCCTTCCGCACTACGAGACCGTCGTCCCGCGCGCCTCCGAGAACCTCGTCTGGGCCGACACCACGCGCGACGACGTCGCCTGCTGGCTCTTCAGCGGGGGAACGACGGGGCGCTCCAAGGGCGTGGTCCATTTCCACCACGACTTCCCGTACAACACGGAGCATTACGCGAAGCAGGTCGTGCAATACCGCGAGAGCGACGTCACGCTCTCCGTCCCCCGCCTTTACTTCGGCTACGCCACGGGCACCAACCTGATGTTCCCCTTCGCGGTCGGCGCGACGACCGCTCTCTTCGAGGAGGCGCCGACCCCCGAGACCGTGTTCGAGAACATCCGGGCCTGGCGCCCCACGGTGCTGACGAACGTCCCCACCACGATCGGCAAGATGGTGAATCACCCTGCCGCGGCATCGCAGGACCTGTCCTCCCTCCGGGTCGTCCTCAGCGCGGGAGAATACCTGCCGCCCGAGCTGTACGCGCGCTGGAAGCGGACCTTCGGGGCCGAAATCCTCGACGGGATCGGGTCGGCCGAGATGTTCCATATCTACATCTCCAACCGGCTCGGGGACGTCAAGCCGGGCAGCCTCGGGAAGCTCGTGCCCGGATACGAAGCGCGGATCGTGGACACCGAGGGCCGCGAGTGCGGCCCCGGCGAGGTGGGCCGGCTCCACATCAAGGGCGACAGCGCGGGCCTGATGTACTTCGGGGCGCACGAGAAATCGAAGGAGACCTTCGCGGGCGACTGGTGTTTCACGAGCGATCTTTTTCATGTCGACGAGCAGGGCTGCTTCTGGTACGAGGGGCGGGTCGACGACCTCCTGAAGGTGGGCGGCATTTTCGTATCGCCCATCGAGGTCGAGAATTGCCTCCTGAAACACCCGGCGGTGCTCGAGGCGGCCGTGGCGGGATACAAGGACGACCAGGGGCTGACGAAACCCGGCGCTTTCATCGTGCTCCGGGAGGGGCAACAGCCGAACGGGTCGATCGCCGAGGAAATCCAGTCCTTCGTCAAGGAACGGCTCGCCGCCTACAAGTATCCGAGGAAGGTGGAATTCGTCGATTCGCTTCCCAAGACGGACCGGGGCAAGATCGACCGGAAGAAACTGAGGGTTTGAAATGGGCTACATCCAGCATCTCGCCGAACTGACCTGGCCCGAGGCCGAAAAGGCGCTGAAGGGCTCGACCGCCCTCTGGCCCATCGGCGCCATCGAGGCGCACGGACCTCATCTTCCACTCGCCACCGACGCGATCATTTCGGAGGAGATCGCCCGGAGGGCCGCGGAGAAACTTTCTGAGTGGAAGGGGACGGTCGTGATCCTGCCGACCCTCGCCGTGACGCCGGCCAAGTTCGCCTCCGCCTTCGCCGGCACGCTGAGCCTTTCGGAGGGCACGGCCTCGGCGGTCGTCTGCGACGTCGCGAAATCGCTCGATCGCCACGGGGTGGTGAAACTGGTGTTCGTGAACTGCCATTTCGACCCCGCGAATCTCAAGGCCCTCCACGCGGCGGCCGAGGCGCTTGCGAGCGGGGTGAAGCTCAAGGTGATCTTCCCCGACATGACGCAGAAACCGTGGGCCTCCCGCCTTCCCATGGAGTTCAAGCGCGGCGGCGCCCATGCGGGGAGCTTCGAGACGTCGATGGTGATGGCCGCGCGTCCCAAGGCGGTGCGGGAATCGGAGCGGATCGGCCTCGTCAAGGTGGATATCGATCTCGGGGCGAAGATCCGCGACGGGGCGAGGACCTTCGAGGACGTCGGGGCGTCGTTCGCCTACATGGGCAATCCAGCCGGGGCCACCGTGGACGAGGGCAACGTGTGCCTCGACCTCATGCGGGACATCGTCGTGGAAGCCACGACGGCCCCATGAGCCTGAGCGACACCGTCGTGGTCGTCACGGGGGCCAGTCGGGGGATCGGCCGCGCGATCGCGGAGCGCGCGGCGGCGGACGGGGCGCGGCTCGTGCTCTGCGCCCGGTCGGCCGGGCCCCTGCGCGAGACGGCGCGGGTCCTGTCGAAAAACGTCGAGGTGCTCGCGGTGCCGGCCGACGCGTCCCGGGAAGACGAGGTGGAGCGGCTGCGGGACGAAGCCCTGACCCGATTCGGCCGCGTCGACGCCGTGGTCAACAACGCGGGAAGCGCGGAATCGGCGCCCTTCCTGAAGACCGAGCGCGCGTTCTGGGACCGGATGCTGGCCGAGAATGCGACGAGCGCGTTCCTGGTGTCGCGGGCGTTCGTCGGGGGAATGGCGGAGCGTGGGAACGGACGGATCGTGATGGTGGCCTCGGTCTCGGCGAAGAAAGGGGCGCCCTACGTGGCGGCCTACACGGCCTCGAAGCACGCGATGCTGGGCCTGATGAAGAGCCTGGCCGCCGAATTCGGTCCCAAGGGGGTCAAGGTGAACGCGGTCTGCCCCGGCTACGTCGACACGCCGATGACCGATCGGTCCGTGAAGAACGTCGCCGCCAAGACGGGGCGCTCGGCCGCCGACGCGCGCAGGGCGATGGAGGAGATGAATCCGCAGAAGCGGTTTCTCAAGCCGGAGGAGGTCGCCGCGGCCGTCCTGCCGCTCCTGGATCCGGCCTGCGCGAAGAACGGGGAGGCGATCGACCTGTGAAGAAGCCGAAATTCGTCAACCCGAAGTCCCTGCCCTCTCCCGTCGGGTTCAATCACGGCGTACTGCTCGAGGGTCGGAAAATCCTCTTCCTCGCCGGCCAGAACGGCGCGAACCAGCGGTCGGAGATCGTCAGCGACGACTTCACCGTCCAGTTCGAGGCGGCGCTGAAGAACCTGATCGAAGTGCTCAAAGAGGCGGGGGGAAAGCCCGAACAGCTCGGGATGATGAACATCTACGTGACGAACCGTGCCGAATACGGAAGCGCGCGCCCGCTGATCGGGGCCCTGT
>DASXTT010000008.1:0-5201 GCA_036505255.1 Planctomycetota bacterium
TCCTTCTTCTCAGGTGGTGGCTCTTTGTCCTTTTTCTCGGGCGGTGGTTCTTTGTCCTTTGGATTTGGGAATTTCAAGTCTGGCCGAACAACGATAGCCCCAGTCGGCGCCACGCCCGATCCCAAGGGCTGCAGGGGCGGCGCCGCAAGGCCCCCGGGATTCGACGGACCCATGGGATCAGGCGCGCTACCCGGGCCCGCCGAAGGCTCCGGCGGTTTCGGCGTCGCCGGCCCGGCGGGCGGCGTCTCGAATACCGCGGGGCCCCCCTCCGGTACGCCCGGCGGATCCTTCCCCCCGACGGGAGGAGTCGGCCACCCGGCCCCCGTCCATCAGGTCCACCGTAGCCCCTCCTGGGCGATCCGGCATTCCTTGGAATCCTCCGGCATCCGCCAATTCGTCCGACGGATCCGGTAGCCCGAATTCGATCCACCCGCGAACGTCCCGATCCGGAATTCCACCCCCTCCGATTCCGCCCGCTGGACCAGCGCGAATGGCGACTTCACCTCGCGCTCGGGTGACACCAACACCACCTCCCGCTCCCTCACGCCCATTCGCTGGAGTTTTCCCCAATCGAGCACGTCGCGCCCGCCGGTCCCGGCGAGGTTCGGCCCTCCGGCGTCGATTCACGTCCACTCATCCGACACCTTCCGCCGCTCACGAAGAAACTGGTCGAAGTGCTTCTCCTCGATTCTCAATCCTCGACGCGGCACTTGGCGCGCCATGGGGCGGCCCTCGGTCCGCGTCGTGATCGTCACCTCGCCCCCCGCGGCCGGAATCACGACCGTGCCGTCGCCCCGGCGCGTCACCTCCACTTCCTGCGCCAGAGCCGACGACGCCGCGAACGCGACCCAACCTCCGACCAGCGGCGCCAATCTCATCTGCGCTCCGACGACGATCCCGAGAAGCCGTTCCAGCTCCGACCCATCATCCCGATCGGGCTGACCGGCCCGGATGCCGAGTTTCCATCGCCCGAACCTCTCGCCCGCTCCAGTTCCTCTTGATAGCGCTCGTGCGCCCAGCGGCCCATCCACTCGCCCTCTCCTGAGACCCGCGCGAGACCCGACCGGCCGCCGCCGATTGCCGCGCCCAGGTAGCCGCCTCCCTCGGTGTTGATGTAGTTGTTCACCACCACGGTCGTACCGCCGCCCTTGGATTTCGAGGGCCGGAGCGCCTCGCGCAGCCCGAGCGCCGACCGCACCATCCCGTCCGCGAGGACCCCCGCCAGCATCGGGTTGTAGTCGCTCCCCGCCGCCGGCGCCGACCCCGCGCCGCCCAGCCGCACGATCTTCGCGTGAAGCAGCCGGGTCGTCGGAACGAAGGGCACGCGGTCACCCAGCGGACGCGGCGCCAGCGCCGTCACGAACGGCGCCCGCACGCAGCCTCCCTCCTTCTCCCACTTGCGCGACACGCGAAGCGAGTAGAACGCGGTCCGCGGGATCGGACGCCCTCCCGCGTCGCGCTCCGCCGTCATCGAGGTCACCTGGTAGGTCAGTTCCTGCGCGTGCTCCTTGTGCTCGACCGACACCGTCGGACGGCCCGGCCGCGCGAAGCCCTGCCCCGTCACGACCCGGAACGCGGTCCCCTTGGGGAATCCATAGAACGTGGCGGTCACGGTCACCGCCGGGAGCGGCTCCACGCTCGTGTCGGGAACCTCGACGTGCGGACGCGGTGGCACCGAGACCGCGGCGATCGCGCCGGCGGGCGACTCGAGATCGAACGTCTCCGTGCCGGCCGCCGAATATCCCGCCGTCGGCGGGAAGGGGAGGATCTCCACCTTTTGCGTGACCCGGCCTCCCTCCTCCTCCACCCACGCGCGGAAGGTCGGCTGGAGGATGTACTTCCCGCCCGAGCCGAGCCACAGGCCGGTCTCGAGATCGCTCCGTTTCCCGGAGAGGTCGTACGCGGCGAAGACGAACTCGCTGTCGCTCCGGGGCATCGTCGCCACGAAGAGGTCCGCGGGGGCGCCTTCCGAAGCCTTGACCGCGCGCGCGAAGGGTTGAGCCGCGACCATGCCCGAAAGCTGGGCCGCATCCAGCACGCGAAGCGACATCGTGTAGGGCGGGATGAAGACGCGCGAGCTGGGGTACTCGATCGTGAAGGGTGTCGTCACCAGGATGACCCGGGCCGGACCGGCCTCGGCGGCGATGACGAGGTTCCCGCGCTCGTCGGGACGGTACACGTGGTCCTTTCCCCCGGCGAGCACGTGGACGTGGTAGCCGCGATCGCCGAAGACCGGGCCCAGCCCGATGCGCTGGCCGGGCGCGGCGAAGATCGTCGCGTCGGTCGCCTCGGACACGCTCGGGGCGTACTCCATCGCGCAATCGGCGAGCGCGTGGCGCTCGTCGACCCGGATCTCCGTCACCTTCGGCGGCACGAAGAAGGCCTGAGGATCGAAGCCGAGGTAGTTGTGAGGGTCGTAGAAAACCGGCCGCTCGGCCTGCTCCCCCCGCACCTCCCGGGCCTCCCGCCCCTCCTTGCCCTCCTGTCGCTCTCGGGGAACGAACATGAGCCCCACCAGGACGACCAAGGCCAGTGCGCTCACCGCTCCCGCCGCCCACGCCGCCGCGAAATTTCTGCGCTCCATTCATCACCTCGCAATCCGCAGTTCCGTCACGACGATTTCACCCCGATGAACGCCGATCGACACCCGGCTCCCCGGACCGGTCCCCTCCTCCCACCCCACCAGTTTCCCATCGACGAAAAACAGGAGCTTCCCCTCGCGCGCCACCACCGCGAACTCGTGCCGATCCGCGGCCGCGATCTCGACCTCTCCCCGCCCTTCCGCGCGCCCTTCCCGACGGTCGACCACGGCGGCCACGAGCTTTCCGTCGACGGAGAGCAGGTGGAGCATGCGGTATGACTTTTCCGCCATGGGCGTGATCGCGACGCCCGCCCAGGCCTCGCCATCCCGCGGCTGGAACTGGAGGGCGACCGTGAACCCGCGCCCGGCCCCGGCCTCGCGCGAGAGCCAGGTCGTCTCCTCCCGGTCGCGGAGCCGCAGCTCGGTGCCCACCTCCCACCGACCCTTCGTCGAATCGGGGTAGGCGAACCACGCGCGCCGCTCGCCGATCGAAACCGGCGCGTGGCCCCGGTTCTTGTAGAGCTCCAGCGCCGACCGCTCGAAGGCCTTCGAGTTCGGGTGTGCGAACGGGTCGCGAAGCCCGGCCAGCTCGTCCGCGAGCGAAGAGTCGTCCGCCTCCCCGAGATAGGCGGCGAGCGTCTCCGCGTCGCCCTGCTCGACCGCCGCCCAGGCGGCGCGCTCCGCGGCGGCCGACACGCCCTCCACCTCCAGCCGCTCCTGGCGCATCCGGCGCAGCGCCTCCACCGCCTTGCCCTCGGCGAGGAGCGCCCTCACGCTGTCGGCGGGAGAGGGCGCGGCTTTCGGCGGAACTTCCGCGGGCGCGGGGGGAGGCGGAGGCTGCTTCGGAGTTTCCGGCTCGCGCAAGACGATCTCCGGACCCTTGCGCGGCGGCACTTCGGGGCCCTTCGAGAAAATCCTCGTCGCACCCCAGGCGGAGAATCCAAGAAGCACGGCGCCCACGGCGACTGCGGTGCGGATGGCCAGTGTCGGGCGTTCCGGCGGCGGCGCGGGAATCGGGGCGGCCGGGGCGGCGCGCGCGGCCTCGAGATCGCGGATCAGTTCGTCGTATCCCGGATAGCGCCGCCCGGGGTCCTTCTCGAGGCAGCGGAGGATCACCGACTCGAGGGCCGGCGGAATCGCGGGGTTGAGTCGCGACGGGAGCGGCGGGGGCTCGTGCGCGTGTTTGAAGAAGGTCTCCAGGGCGTTCGCGCCGCCGAAGGGTGGACGCTCCGTGACCATCTCGAAGAGGACCGCGCCGAGGGAGTACTGGTCGCTCCGGTGGTCGCAGGCTCCGTTGGCCGCCTGCTCGGGCGAGGCGTACTCGGGCGTCCCCGCGACGGCGTTCATTTCCGTGAAGCGGGTCGGCTTGAAGCCGCCGGAGCGCGCGAGGCCGAAATCGCCGAGCTTCACGCGCCCGTCCGGGGTCAGGAAGATGTTCGCGGGCTTGACGTCGCGGTGAATGATGCCCTGGGCGAGGGCGGCGGCCAGGGCGCGGGCAACCTCGGCGGCGACGCGGGTCGCCTCGTCGGGCCCGAAGGCGCCGGCGCGGGAGATCCGCTGGTCGACCGTCTCGCCCTCGACGAGCTCCATGGCGTACCAGCAGCGCCCGTCGGCGCGGCCGGCCTGGAGGATCGTCACGATTCGGGGGTCGTTGACCTTCGCGAGCGCGCGGGCCTCGTGCTGGAACTTCTCGAGGAAGCCCGCGGCGAGCTCCTCGGTGGGAGCGCGGTCGGTGTCGAGGACCTTGACCGCGACGGGGCGGTCGAGGGAAACCTGGCGAGCTTCGTAGACCGATCCCATCCCGCCGCGGCCCAGGAGCCGGTCGAGACGGACCTCGAAGTCGCCCCAGACAACAGGGGCCTCCGCCTCGGGCATGTCTCTGCCCTCCCCCCGGAGTGCGCGGGGCGGGCCCGGAGCCGCAGGCGCTCGCGGGCCCGGAAGGATCGTCGAAGCCCGGGATTCTCGCTCGAGCGGGGGGCCTGTCCAGAAAAAAGCGCGCCCGGGGGCCCCGCCGCCGGATGAAAATGCCTCTTGCCTTCCCGGTCCCGGCCGTCTATCGTTTGGGGAGAAAACTCCCCAATTGGGGAGAAAACTCCCCATGAGACTGCGCCAGCCCCTGAACGACATCCTCGGACGCCGGTCGAAGGTGATCCTTCTCCGGTACCTCGTCCTCAGCCGGCGCGAGACGACGGGCCGCGACCTCGCGAGGTCCACCGGGCTCGACCACAAGACCTGCCTGCAAACTCTGAAGGATCTGGACCGGAGCGATGTCGTCCGGGGCCGCCGGATCGGCAACGCCTGGGTCTACCGCCTGAACGACGAATTTCCCATCGTTCGAGAGGTGCTGGAGCCCGCCTTCGCGTGGGAGCACGCCATTCTCAACCGCCTGGCCCGCGACCTCCGAAAGCGCCTGGGACGCGACGCGATCTCGATCTTTCTCTTCGGAAGCGTCGCCAAGGGCACCGAACAGCCCGAGAGCGACATTGACCTGCTTATCGTGGCGCGCGATCGAGCGGCCATCCGCGTCCTGGACCGGCGGATGGATGCCGCCTCGGCTTGGATCGTCCAGAAATACAGCCGGGTGCCCCAGTTCATGTTCATGGAGGCCCGCCTGTTCGCG
>DASXTT010000009.1:0-2184 GCA_036505255.1 Planctomycetota bacterium
GAATTGAAGAGAAACGGAGAGGTTCTATTCGAGGCGGAAAACGAACCGGACGGCGACGGCCATCCCGGCTCCGGGGGAGAGCGGGCGGTACTTCCACTTTCGTACGGCGGCCAGCGCGGCTTCATCGAGTTCCCCGTTGCCGGAGCTTTCCGCGACCTTGAGATCCCACACGCTGCCGTCATCGGCGACGTAAAGCTTTATCGTCACCGCTCCCTCGATGTTGCGCCGACGGGCACCTTCCGGGTATTCGGGCGGGGGCGATTTAATCGCCACGGCGGCGGTCCCGGCCGCGCCCTTCCCGGTTCTCGAGCCGCTCCCCGTGCCGGCCTCGGTGCCCGTCCCGCGGCCCCCTCCGCCGCCGGTCCCCTCCGTCGTCACCGTGCCGAGGCGCGCGCGTCCTTCGCCGGGCCGCGATCGATCGGCATCGCCCGGATTTTGAACGGGCCCCGCCCTGGCGTCGAGAGGCAGGGGCGAGAGTTTGAGGTCGGGGAAGTTCGCGATCGAATCGTCGAAGGTCGCCGAATCGGGCTCCGCCGCCCCGAAGGCGCGGGGGTCCCCGCGGGGCGGCTCCGGAATCGTGGCGGCCTGGTCGCTCGTCCGCAGGGTCACCGAATACGCCGCGTCCCCGATCGCCGCCCTGTGGGGGCCCGACGCCAGCGGCCCGATGACGATGAGCGCGGCGACCACGGCGAGGCCGCCGTGAAGCGCGATCGAGAGGGCCCAGGCCCCTCCCGCGACCGCCGCGCGTCGATTGCCGGTCATGTCGTCTGATCCTTCGAAACCGGACTATAGCATATACGACAATCAGCGTTCAGCCGACAGCGATCAGCAATCAGCCAGGAAGCTGGAAGCGGGAAGCCGGAAGCTGGTTACTGCTTCTTCCGAAGCCAGATCTCGTCGAACCACACCTTGCCGTCGTGGGCGGTCAGCGAGAGATTCTCGAGGCGCGACCGGCCAGTCTTGACCCGGAAGACGTCGCGGTCGTTGTACATCACCACGTACTCGCCGTTCTGGATGAAGACGCCGATCAGGTGGCTCGTGCCGTCGTCGCCCTTGAGGTTCACGTCGGGCTCGAAGGCCTTGGCCGCCCCGCCGTGCGCGACGCCGAACGACTCGCCCCCGCGGGAGAGCCACGCGAGCCGCTGGTAGTTCTCCCAGCACAGGCCTCCGCCCGACTGGCTTCCCTCCGCGAACCGCACGCGGATCGAGATCGCGTCGAACTCCCCCTTGGGCAGTTTCACCTGCATGTATCTCGATTTGTCCTCGTCCGACTTGAGGAGGATCGGCTCGCCCTTCTTGCCTTCGAGCCCGAGATCCGCCGGATTCGCGACGAGGATCCACCGCGCCGCGGCGCGGATCGCCTTGATCGCGTCCCCGCTCTCGGTGTAGTGCTTCGCCAGGGTGGCCAGCGTCGCCTCCATCTCTTTGAGCTGCTGCTGCCGGGCCTGCGACTTGCCCTGGTCGACCAGCTCCTTGAACATCGCGTCGCGGAGCGACTTCGCGTCGGCGTCGTCCGGATGGGTCTCCGCGCCCGCCTTGAGCGTGTCGAGCGCCTCGTCGAACTTCCGGTCCTTCCGCGCCTTCTCCGCACGGGCGAGGAAGGCTTCCTTGATCCGCGCCCGAATTTCGACCACGAGCCGGTGCGGATGGACCGTCTTGCCGAGTTCCCGGGTCGCCGCGTCCCACTTTCCCGCGTCGGCGAGGGCCACCGTGAGCAGGACGACCGCTTCGGGCTCTGATTTCTTGACCTCGTCCCGCACGCGGGCGGTCAGCCACTCGCGGTCGATCTCGTCGTACGCGATCTCCATCGAGCCGCCCATGTAGAGGACGACCACGGACTTCTTCTTCAGCTGGTCGATGCGGACCTGCTCGACTTTGCCCCCCATGATGGGGAGTTCGAACGTTCCGCCCTTCGCCTGGAGCAGGCGCGCGTGGAACGGCGCGAAGAGGGCGTTGCGGGCGCGGAGAACGAAGAGGCGGTCGAGCGATTCCTGGGGGATCTTGTCGCCGCCGGGCGACTTCGCGAGCGCCTGGAGCTCCTTCACCGCGTCCGCCAGGTCGGGCACGGCGAGCCCCGCTCGCTCCGTCTTGTCGAGGATCTGCGCGAACTTCTGGGGCGAGACGAGCTCCTGGGGCGCCTGAAGGAGGAGCGTCGCAAGAATTAAGAACATGTGCCGGAGATTA
>DASXTT010000010.1:0-12835 GCA_036505255.1 Planctomycetota bacterium
GGTCGCCTTCACCGCGTACCCCGCGCCGAAACCGACACCGAGCCCGACGAGGAGGAACGCCGCGGCCTGGCCCAGGAACTTCAAGCCAACCCGGCGGGGCGCCGGGAACGCGGCCAGGACCCGCTCGCGCAGGGCGGGCGGCGCCGTCGGGCGAGAGGCGGCGAGCGCGCGGAGCGCCTCGAACTCCCCGGCGCAGGCCGGGCACGCGGCGAGATGGCCGCGCACCGCCTCGTCGAGGGGCGCCCCCTCCGTCACCGACTTCCGGACGTCATCGCACCTCATGGCCGTTCCTCGAAAAATGGTCGCGGAGCGCCTTCCGGCCGCGGGATATCCGGGACCCGATCGTCCCGGTGTCGCAGCCGAGGATCGCCCCCGCTTCCTCGTACGTGAGCCCCATCGCGTCGCAGAGCCACAGTGTTTCGCGGTAGGCGAAGGGCAGCCGGGCCATGGCCCTCTCCAGGGCGTCCGACCCGTCGAACGCCGGTTGCGCGGAGGCCAGCGCTTCGAGCACCTCGCCCTCCAGCTTCGTCTCGGGCCGCTTCGCCCGCGCCCGCAGGAAATCGATCGCCTTGTTCCGGACCAAGGTCAGCAGCCACGGCCGGAAAGCGCGCGAGCGGTCGAAGGAGGCCCCGCGGCGGACGATCGTCAGGAAAACCTCCTGGCTCACGTCCTCTGCCGCCTGTCCGTCCCCCAGGATCCGCCGGGCGTACCCGTACACTTCGTCCGCGAACCGATCATACAGCGCGCGGAAGGCGTCGGGGTCGCCCGTAAGCGACCGTTCCAGGAGGTTCTCGTCATTCACAGGAGGTCGGGGCGCTCCCCCGGGCCCGGAGGAGCGCCCTGCCTCGCCGATCGACGCTACTTTTCCTTCTGCTCTTCGATGAAGGCCTGGAGCTTCTTCAGGATGTCGTCGGACAGGGATTCCACGCATGGGGCGCGGAGGGCGCCCTTGAGGAAGGTGCACGTGACCGTTTCGGCCTTGCCGTCCTTCCCTTTCACGGCGTGGGTGATCTCCTTCTTCCAATCCTTGATGCCTTCCACCCGATTGCTTCTTTGCCGCGCATCATGGGTACTACGAATCTTGAGGTGAGAACCTTCCCAGACCTCAGACCTCAGACTTCAGACAGCAAGAGGTCGACAGTTCTCAGTGGTGGCCTGCTGAAAACTTCGAACTGAGAACCTCGGCCTGATGTCTGAAGTCCGAAGTCTGAAGTCTATGATTCAAATAGCCTGAGCTGGACCGCACCCGGTCTCCGGAAAGACTCCGTCGAAAGGTCGGGGCTATGTTCCGCCAATCCAAGACGGTGGCAGGTCACCTTGAAGAGCTGGTGGATCTGGTCCGCGATCGGACCCGCGCCGCTTATGCGCGAGCCGAACCGGGTTTCGTTCAGTTTTCCTCCGCGCACTCCGCGGATACGGCCGAGCACTTTGTTCCGCTTCGCCGGCGCGTGGCGCGCGAGCCACTGGTCGAACAGATCTTTCACGCCGAACGGAAGGCGGAGCATGATGTGGCCCGCGAACTTCGCGCCCGCCTTGGCGGCGGCGCCGAGGATCGCGGGGATTTCGTGTTCGGTGAGCCCCGGGATCACGGGCCCGATCATGACCCCGGCGGGCACTCCCGCGGCGGCAAGGGCGGCCACCGCGGCGAGGCGGCGCGACGGCGTCGAGGCGCGGGGCTCCATCGATCGGGCCAGGTCCGGGTCGAGCGTCGTCACGGACACGAACACGGCGGCCGCGCGGTGCCGCGCCAGCTCCGCGAGAATGTCCGCATCGCGCGTCACGAGGTGGTTCTTCGTCACGATGGCCGCGGGGTTCCGGAATTCCGCGAGGACCTCGAGGCAGCGTCGGGTGAGGCGCAGGCGGCGCTCGACGGGCTGGTAGGGATCGGTCACACCGCTCAGGGCGAGGAGCTGGGGCCGCCACGACGGAGCGGAGAGCTCGCGCCGAAGCAGCTCCGGCGCGTCCTCCTTGACGAGGATCCGCGTCTCGAAGTCGAGCCCCGCGGAGAACCCGAGATACTCGTGGGTCGGGCGGGCGTAGCAGTAGACGCAGCCGTGCTCGCAGCCCCGGTAGGGATTGACGCTGGAGGAGAATCCCACGTCCGGGCTGTCGTTGGTCGCGATGATCGACTTCGACAGGTCGCGGAAAAATCGCGTGGCGGGCGCCGGGCGCTCGTCTTCCGGAGCCTCGAGGTCGGGCACGACCTCGATTTCCTCGAACCGGTTCTTCGGATTCTCGGCGGTCCCGCGGCCGCGCACCGCGGGGGTCGGCGCTCCTTCCATGGAGGAATTCTAGCAGGTGCTCGCGCTCGTTGATGCGTCGGTTCGCACGAGCCGCGATCACCTGAATGCTGATTGCTGAATGCCGAAAGCGGGGCCGTTACGGCCCCAGTTCGGCGAGGAACGACTCCAGCTCTTTTCTCAGCCGGGTGAGATCCGGCTCCAGCCCCGCCACGGCCCGCTCGGCCTCTTCGAACCGCCCGTCGCGCCCGAGCGACTCGATCTCGGCGGCCTGGCGGGTCACCGATTCCGCTCCCAGGTACACGCTGGAGCCCTTCAGGGTGTGGCCGGCGCGGGAGAGCGCGGCCCGGTCGCGGGAGGCGAGGCCCTGCCGCATCTCCGCGAGGTACTTCGGCGCGTCCTCGAGGAAGATCCGGATGAGGTCGCGCAGAAGGGAGGGCCGGTTGCGGACCTTGGCCAGGGCCGCGGAGCGGTCGAGGACCGGCCGGTCCCCGGCGCCGTCTCCCGACGGGCCGACGACGCGGTCGATGGCGTCGAGGAGATCATCGGCCCGGATCGGCTTCGACACGTACTCGTCCATGCCGGCCGCGAGGAACCGTTCACGGTCCCCGGTCATGGCGTGGGCGGTCATCGCGACGATCGGCGTCCGCGGCGCGCCCGCCTTCTCCCGCTCGCGGATCGCCGAGGTCACCTCGAGGCCGTCAATGTCGGGCATCTGGACGTCCATCAGAACGACGTCGAACCGCTCCCGCTCGTGGAGGGCGAGCGCCTCGCGCCCTTTCCCGGCGACGGTGACGGAGTGGCCGCGACCGGTGAGGAGTTCCATCGCGAGGACCTGGTTCACCCGGTTGTCGTCCACGAGGAGGATCCGGAGCGTCCGTGAAATCACGCGCGCCCCCGGTTCCTCGCGGCCCGTCTTTCGCGCCCGGGGAGAGCCCACCATCATCAGGATCAGGTTGAGAAGATCGGTCGACCGGATCGGCTTCGTGAGATGGCCGAGGACGCCGAGATCCCGGAAACGCGCGAGGTCGCCCGGCTCGACCGCCGAGACCAGCATGAGCACCGGCGTCGCGGCCAGGGACGGCGTGGCGCGGATCATCCCGAGCACCCCATAGCCGTCCATGAAGGGCATGCGGCCGTCGAGAAGCATGAGGCCGAAGGGGCGGTCCGTCGCGACGGCCTTCTCGAGCTCCACCAGCGCCGCCGGCCCTCCGTCGACGGCGGTCGGCGTCATCCCCCAGGCGGTCAGGAGTTCCTGGAGGATGCGCCGGTTCGTCGGATTGTCGTCCACGACGAGGACCGCCGTCCCGTGCAGGTCGCCCTGCACCGCCTGGGGACCGGAGCTCTTTCGATCGTGGCGCCCGAACTTGGCCGTGAAATGGAAGGTGCTGCCGCGGCCCGGCTCGCTCTCCACCCAGATCTTCCCGCCCATCATGGCGACAAGCTGCGCCGAAATGGTCAGCCCGAGGCCTGTCCCGCCGTAGCGGCGCGCCATCGAGGCGTCCGCCTGGACGAAGGGCTCGAAAATCGCCTGCTGCTTGTCCGGCGCGATGCCGATCCCGGTGTCCCGGACGGAGAAGTGGAGGACGGCCTCCGGCTTGCTCACCGATTCGACCTCGGCCTCGAGGAGGATCTCGCCCCGTTCGGTGAACTTGACCGCGTTCGAGAGGAGGTTCAGGACCACCTGGCGGAGGCGGATCGGGTCCCCCACCAGGCTGTCGGGTACTCCGGGGGCGATCCGGCAGGCCAGCTCGAGCCGCTTTTCGTAGGCGCGAAGCCCCATCGACCGGGCGCCGTTCTCCAGCACTTCGCGCAGGGAGAAATCGGCCGCCTCGAGCTCCAGCTTCCGCGCCTCGATCTTCGAGAAGTCGAGGATGTCGTTGACGACCTCGAGGAGGGCCTCCGCGGAGACTTTCACCATGCCGATGTACTCGCGCTGGACCGGGTTCAGGTCCGTCTTGAGCGCGAGCTCCGTCATCCCGATGATCCCGTTCATCGGGGTCCGGATTTCGTGGCTCATGTTCGCGAGGAAATCGCTCTTGGCCCGGCTGTTCTGCTCCGCCGTCTCGCGCGCCTTGCGGACGGTCTCCTCGATGCGGCCCCGGTCGCTCATCATCTGCCGGATGGACCGGGAGAGCTCGGCGATCTCGTCCCGGCCGGGATATTCGACCGGCTCCACGCTCTGGCCGCGGCCGAACCGGCGGGCGCTCTCGGCCAGGGGCCGGAGGCGGCCCGAGATTCGTCGCGCGGCCAGCCACGCCGCCGCCCCCATGATGGCGAGCGCCGCGGCCCCGCCGACCCCGGCCACGAGAAGTCCCCGCCGCGCGACCCGGCGCGCCCCGAGGCTCGCTTCATCGACCTCCTTATCCTTGGCCCGAATGGCCTCCTCCACGGCGGCCGTGAATTCGCGGTCGAAGCGCCCCTCGAGATCGACGTTCAGTTTCGCGCGCGCCTCCGCGGTCTTGCCCTCCGCGGTGAGTTTCAAGACCTCTTCGATCCCGTCGCTGATCTCCCCGGCCTGGCCCCGCAGCTTGCGCAGGAGGTCCAATTCGGCCCCCTCGTCCCGGGCCATCCGCTCCCACTCGCCGAAGAGATTCCGGACGTTCTTGGCGGCCTCGTCCAGGTCCTCCCGTTCTTCGGTCCGGCCGGCGAGCACGATGTCGTCGGCCTCCTTGAGAACCCGGGTCAGCGTCCCCTGGATTCGAAGCAGGATGTTGGACCTTTTCTGGGCGTGGGTGCGGAGGGCGTCCTGGTCCTGGAGCCTCCGGACGGAAAGGTAGAAGGAGCCCGCGAGGACGGCGCCGACGATGAGGGCCGCTCCGAAGGCGGCGTACAGCTGAAAGCGGATCGGCATCGTTCCGTCCCAGCCCCTGCACGTGCCGGGAAGCGCACCCCCGTCCCGGGACCCGCACGCATTATAGAGCTTCGGGGCGCCGCCGGGGGCCAAACCGGTGCTGGGTCAGTTTCGAGATCCCAGACCCCAGATTCCAGCCTCCCGAGGTGTCCAGCTTCGATTATCAATTCCCGGTGTCCTTCGTATGCGATCGAGAATTCGGGCTTGAAGCTCTCAACTTCAGGAACTGGGGTCTGGGATCTGGATTCTGGAAACGGACCCACTACGGCCAAACCCGGTCGTGCAATCGCCGGGAATCGCGGATATAAGTTTCGAACCCCTATGGCGTATCCCACGGCCCCGGCCGCCGCGATTCTCGCGGTCCTCGCCGCGGCATCCTCACCGGCTTTCGCGCAGGCCCCCGCGGGCTCCGCTCCGAAGGATCCGTCCGCGGCCCGGACCGTGCCTTCGACGGTCGAGTTCTCCTACGTCATTCCGATCAATACGGATGTTCTAGACCCCGTCGGGCTGGCCCGATTCCAGGTCTCGCTGGAGAGCCTCCTCCACGCGACGCTCGACAACTCGGTGAAGGGGGCCGGCCCGCTCGTGAAGGGGGCGTTTTTCACCGGCGTGCTGTTCTTCGACCGGACGGTCGCCAAGGTCGGCCACGAATACGGCCACGTCGCGATCTTCAACCGGGCCGGATACAGCCATTTCTTCCTGACGGCGGGGGGCCACGATCCGGAGCCCCTGACCTTTCACGAGGTTTTCATCAACTCCATCGTTCCCGTGCGCCACCTGGCGGTCGAGATTCCCCTCGACGATCTCCTCGACGCCGAGACCCGCTTCACGGGCCGGGACTTCGAGGAGTTCATGGCCGCCACCTTCGCGGGGGGCCTGAACCAGGAGCAGATCCACCTCAACATGTACCGGGAGCGCGTGCTGCGCCACCAGTTCGGATTCTTCGACACGGCCCCCTACTTGATCGAAACGCTTTCCACCCCGCTCTACACCGGATCGCACGACTCCGATATCGGCCGGTACGTCGATCGCCTGGACAACGCGGGTTTCTCGACGTCGGTCAGCGCGGTCAAGGCGATCTCCATGGTCCGGCTCCTCAGCGGGAGCGCGATCTCGGCCGGGATCGGGTTCTACCACACGATGACGGGGGATTCGTTCGACGGCTACGCGCCGCGCGTCGTCGCCAGGGTCGGGGATTGGACCGTGCTCTGGCCGGAGTTCGAAAGTTTCATGTCGCGCCGGGGCCCCACGGTCCGGGCGTCCCTGCCGCTGCGGACGGCAGGATTTCTCATCCTTCCGGGCCTCGAGACCTCCTTCGCGGAGGGCCGGTCGGAATTCGAGGGGGGGCTGGAGGCGAGCCGCCCGGTCGCCCCCTGGCTCGACGTGCGCGGAAACCTCTTCGTGGGGACCGAACGGGGGTTCTGGACGGAGGCGGGCGTCGGCCTGAAGCCGGCGCCCTGGGTGTCGATCCTGCTTTCGTACCACGTCGCCGACCGGTACACCTTCCGCCGGGACATTTACGGGGAGACCTTCGATTTCGAGCACCGGGCGGAGCGGGGCCTCCAGGCGGGTCTGTCGTTGCTCTTCAAGTTCTGATGCATCACTTCCGCAGCAGGAGTTTCAGCTCGTCGACCCCCGCCCGTTCCTCCTTGAGGATGTGGACGAGCATCTCGCGCAGGGCGGTGTCCTTCTTGGCGAGCTGGACCGCCCTGGAGTAGGCCTCCACGGCGGCCTGCTCGTCGGCGAGCGCCCGCTGCAGGATTTTCTCCGCGCCGTCGGGGACCCCTCCCAGGTCTTCGGTCACCTTCCCCTGCGGGGTCGCGCCGAGTCCCAGGATCCAGGCGCCGACCCGCTCCGCGTGCCCCTTCGATTCCTCGGCGCTCGACTTGAGGAATTCCGCGAGGTGAAGGCGGTCGAGTCCGCCGACCTGCACGGAGCCGTTCAGGTACCGCACGACGAGCGTCAGCTCATGCTGGTAGCAGGCGTTCAGGGCTTTCACGAGGTCGTCCATTCTTCACCTCCATGAGTCGATTCTCGATTCTGGAATCAAGAATCGAGAATCAAGGATCGCCCTTCGGGCCTGCGCGGGCCTCCAGGTACTTTCGGGCGAGCTTCGGATCGGACATCACGGCCGCCAGATCGCGGCCCAGCTCGCGGAAGAGCCGGGCGTATTCCTCGAGGAGCGCCTCGGGCGGGCCGGGATTCGCCGACCCGGCCACCGGGAGCCGGCGACGCCACACGACCGAGCTCCGCAGCTCCGGCTCCAGGAAGCGGATCACGTCGGCGGCCGGAGGCGTCATGAGGCCCACGGCGAGCGACATCGACTCCCGTTCGGTCTTCGCCACATGCCACCATCCGGCGGGGATGTACAGCCAGTCGCCCGCCTCGAGCCGGCAGGTAAAGACGGGAGATCCCTCCTCCTCGAACCGGAGGTCGCGCGGCATCGTCTCCAGCACGGGCCAGGGATTGACCGTGTTTTTCCGGAGCGAGTACTCCTTGATTCCCCCGGCCTGGAGGATGAAGACGTCCTCGACGTCGTAGTGCCAGCCGAACCCGTGGCCGCCGGAGGGCGTGCAGGTGACGTGGATGTTCACCGGCGCCCGGAAATCCTCCTGGAATTCCCGAGCCAGGCGTCCGAGGCTGGGATCGTGGCGCTCGGCGCCCCGGAGAGTGATCGTGTATCCCTCGGCGTGGAGCCGCCGGGCCTCTTCGAAGGATGGAGTCCCGCGTCCCTCCCACAGCCGCCCCTGGCGGGAGAGCAGGACGTCGGCCCCGGGCGCCTCGAGCAGGGCGCGGATCCGGTCCCAGTCGAGCGGGGGCGTCACGTCCTTCGCCCCGCCGGGCCGCGAATGCGGAAGGCGGTTGTAAAACTCCTCCAGGAATCGCCCGGCCGGGAATCCGCCGAGAAGGCGCGTCAGGACCACGGCCGCCCCCGCTTCCAAGCAGACCGCAATTGATATTTCCTACCTTGCGGTCTGCTTACCCCGAGCGAAGCGGAGCGAAGTCGAGGGGTACCCTTCGACTCGCCTCCGGCTCGCTCAGGGTAAGCAGGCGCGCCAGGCCTTCGGTATCGGAAAAAACTTGTTGGCGCCTGCCTACTTGAGGAGGTGCTCCCGGAGGAAAAGGACCATGACGCCGTTCGCGTAGTCCCTGTTTTCCTTCTTGAGGAAACCGTGCCCCTCGTTCTCGGCGATCACGGTCCAGACGCGGCCCCCCGCGGCGCGGACGCTCGTGGCGACCTGCACGGCCTCCCCCACCGGCACGCGCGGGTCCTTCGCCCCGTGCACCACGAGAAGGGCGGATTTGATCTTCTCCGCGTGACGGACCGGGGAGATGCGCTCGAAGTACTCCCGCATCTTGGGGTCGCGCTCGTCGCCGTACTCCACGCGCCGGAGGTCCTGCCGGTACCCCGCGGTGTTCGCGAGGAACGTAACGAAATTGGCGATGCCGACGACGTCGATGCCGGCCCGGAGCCGGTCGCCGAAATGGACGAGGGAGGCGAGCGCCATGTAACCGCCGTAGGAGCCGCCCGTCACGGCCACCCGGGTGGCGTCCAGTTCCGGACGTCCGGCGATCCAGTCGAGGAGCGCCCCGATGTCCTGGACGCTCTCCTCCCGCTTGTCGGCGTTGTCGAGGGTCATGAAGGTCTTGCCGTACCCGGTCGAGCCGCGGACGTTCGGCCCGATCACCGCGACTCCCTGTTCGATCAGCTCGAACTGGATGAAGGGGTTGAAGGAGGGCTGGAACTGGCCCTCGGGCCCGCCGTGGATCCAGATCACCACGGGCGATTTCTTCGCGTTCCGCGGCCGATAGTAATAGGCCGAGATTTTGCGCGCGTCGAACGACGGATACTCGATCCGCTCCGGCACGACGAAGGTCGAGGGATCGAGCCCCCCCACCTCGCTGTAGGTCCAGCGTTCCAGCTTCCCGTCCTCGAGGACGTACACGTCGCCGGGGGCGTCGGGCCGCGAGAGGCTGAACGCCGCGCGCTTCCCGTCCGGGGAGAAATCCATCGAGCCCACGAGGCCCGTCGGAAGATCCACCTCCGTGCGCCTGCCTCCTTCAAGAAGGAAGAGCCGCGACCGGCCGTCCTCGTTGACGGTGAAGAGCGCGCGCCCGCCGGAGACCACGGCGTCCGTGACGTCCCACGGGATATCCTCCGTCAGCCATTCGTACTTCAGGGTGGCGAGGTCCACCCGCGCGAGCTGCCGGAACTCGCCGCGCGCGTCGCTCGAGAGGAGAAGCGTCCCCGGCCCGGAGAACTTGATGGCCCCGTGGGCCGCCTTCCCCCCGCCGGGAATGGGGACGTCCGTGCGCTGGCCCGTCTTCACGTCGAGCACGTGGACGTACGATTCGTTGGCCGAGACGTAGTGGACCACGAGCGCCTGGGCGCCGTCGGGCGACCAGTCGGTGACACCCCAGCCGGGCTCGGCGACTTCGAGGAGGAGCCGGGACTCGCCCGACTCGAGATCGTGCACGTAGAGGTCCGCGGCCCGGCCCGTCCGTTTCGTGGACGAGAAGGCGAACCGCCGGCCGGAGAGGTCGAGCGGTCCGAGCTGGTTTCGCGATTTTCCGTCCGTGAGCATCGAGGCGCGCCCGGTCTTGCGGTCGAGGCGGTAGATCTGGAAGTTCTCGTCGCCCTCTTTGGCCATTTCAAAGAGGATGGACCCGTCCTTCGCGACGGCGGCGTCCCCCACCGCGTCGTCGAAGAACGTGATCTGCTCCCGCCTCCCGCCCGCCGCGTGAACGAGGTGGAGCTGGGAGGTCGAGGCGAATCGGGTGCTGATGAGCACGCTCCGGCCGTCGGGGGTCCAGCCCCGGAACTGGGCCGCGCGGACGTTGTGGTACTGCATCAGCCGGTCGAAGATCTCCCGCGGCACGGGCGGAACGTCCTGGACCTTGATGGAGGCCGGCTTGCGGGGGTCCTCCTGAACGAGGAACAGGGCGACGATGAGAAGGGAAGCCAGTTTCATGTGGGCAACGCTACTTTGAGAGAGGTCGGAAGTCTAGCTTCAGCTTTCAAGCTTGAAGCTAGACTGGCCCCTGATGATTCACACGCCGAGGCAGGCACTGGAGTTTGTCCGCCGGCATGGCATCGTGACGATGACCCGCGGGGCATCGAAGCGGTCGCTGGTCGAGGCCATCGCGGGCGGCCCGGTGCGCGGAAGCTGGTGGGGTCATCCGAAGGGGAAGCTGATCTTCCGGCTCGCCGAATCGCTCCACGATTCCCGCGAGGTGGTTTCCCTCAAGCTGGTGGACGGAAAGGTCACCTTTCTTCACCGTTCCCTCTGGCCCGCCCTGGCGCGCGTCGTGACCGATCCCGAATGGCGGCGATCCAAGACGCGTGGACTCCCTCCGCGGGTGGGAGAACTCCTGCGGGTGGTGGAGCGGAGGGGGACGCTCCGGCTCGATCAAGCGTCCTTGCCGGGCCGGAAAGAACTGGAACGATCACTTCTCGTGCACAGTGGAAGCATGCACACCGAGAAGGGGAGCCACGCGGCCGTGCTCACGTCGTGGCGGAAGGTGTTCGACTCCGAGACCCTCGTTCGCGCTCGCCGCCTCTCTCTCTCCGAGTCTCTCTCTTTGTTGGGTCTGGCTTGAGGCTACCCGCCATCCCATAGCTCGACCGGGTTGCCGTCCGGATCTCGAACGTAGGCGAATCTCCCGCGCACCGTGCGGTCAAGGCCCTCGACGCTCACCCCCCGCGCCGCCAGGCCCTCGATGAAGGCGTCGAACCCCGGTACGCGGAAAGCCGCCATCGCCCGGACTCCCGAGGTGAGCAGATCGCCCGAGGCGTAGATGTTGAAGGACACGCCGCCCAGGTCCGCGTGGAAATTCCCGGCCTCCTCCGCGAACGGAACTCCGAGATTGCCGCTGTACCAGCGGGCGAGCTTCGGCGCGTCGTTGGAGAACAAGACGACGCCCGCAAGCCCCACGACGCCTTGCACCGCGGCGGGCCGGGTCGCCGGCGCCGGACGCGCGGGGGCCGCCGGGGCTTTTACACCGGGCTTTACGGGAGGATGCGGGATGAGCGGGTCCGCCATCGGCTCCTCCCCGACCCACCCGAGGTCGGGCAGCCGGTGAAGCGCCTTGCCCCGGCCCAGGAAGTCCTCGACGGCGCGCCAGGCTTCCTCTTCCGTCGAGATCCGTCCGACGCGGGCCCCGCTCTCCTGGCCTCGATCGACGACTTCGATCACCACGGCCACGGCCCCCTCGTAGGACCCGAACGAGAAGTGGATCCGACGATCACCGGACCAGAAGGTGACGATCGGCGGGCCCCCGTAGCCGAGGTCCGTCTCCGCGGGTCCCTCGATCTTGAGCCGTGCTTCCTTCACGCGCGCGGCCAGCTTCTCGCCCAGCTCGTCGAGGTTCTCGATCACGGGGCCAATGATAGCCCCCGGCCCCGGCAGGCGCCAATGATAAGCAATCCCCGGTAGTGGTCTGACCAACCGGAGACATCGGTAACACTTTAGACCGGAGACATCGGTAACACTCTGCCGGTCCGAAGGCCTTTCAACAGTACCTGATCCAGGACTCCTATTTCCAAGTTTGCGAAGTACACCCTCCAGATCCCTTCGTCGACCTCTTTCAGTCCAATCCGTTCACCGGTCAGGCTTTCAGAGATGAAGATCCCCTGGCCGCGCCAGGTGAACGTGCCGCCCTTGCAAACGTTCCGGACTTCGTAGTGACCCGGGTACTCGATGTCGGCGATCTTCGAGGGATACGGCCTGACGGACGGCTGGTAGATCCGAGCTGGGGGTTTCTGGCCCAGCGCTTCATGCGGACGCACGTGGTTGAATTCCTTCTGGAAGGCGTCGAAGCGTCTTTGTTGCCCGCGGCTCTCGTAAGAAGGCGGCCGGGTCGTTTCCGCCTTGAGCGTGCGGTGCATCCGTTCGTGCCGGGGATTGTCCTGGGGATGGTGAGGACGCCCCCGGACGGGCCGGATCCCCAGCTTGATCCACCAGACGGAGAGCGCCGAGAGCCTTCCAACCCCGATGCTGGCGAAGGGAGAACCATTGTCGGATCGGATAGTTTGGGGCAGTCCGAATTCTCGAAACCTCCGTACAAAGCAGGAGCGGACGCCGGCCCCGGCCGTTCCTTCCAAGGCCCGGACTTCCAGCAGGTAGCGACTGAAGGCATCCGTCACCGTCAGGGGATAGCAGTACGAGCCGCTTCCAAGACGGAACTCCCCTTTGAAGTCGACGCACCATTCCTGATTCGGCTGGGTTATGAGCGAAGGGGGTGAGGCCGCCACGGGGGTCTTGAATCGGCGGCGTCTCGGATGAACCAGCCCCTCTCGCTTGAGGAGGTCGCCGATCGTGCTGGGGTAGGGCAGCTCGAGGGAGCTGTCCCGGTCCTCCATCCACGCTTTCAGTTTGCGGGGCCCCCAAGTGGGATGAGCCTTTCGGGCGGCGATGATCAGATCCTGCATCTTCGAGGGAGTCTGCCGAGGCATGACATGAGGAGCTCGGGAACGCTCCTTCAACCCTGCCGGACCTTCCTCTTTGTAGCGCTTCAAGAGCTTGTAGCCGGTCTTCCGGCTGATGCTCAGCTCCTGACAGATGCTCTTCATAGACCGTTGTCCACTCTGGTACAGAACCACCAGCTTCAACTTCTCCGACATAGGATCACTCACTTTCCAGGTCATGGGCAGCCCTCCGTGCCCATGTTGCCTCAGGAAAAAAGTGTTACCTATGTCTCCGGTCTGATCTGTTACCTATGTGTCCGGTCTGTACCTTCC
>DASXTT010000011.1:0-16474 GCA_036505255.1 Planctomycetota bacterium
GCTGCGTATCGGACTGCGAACTGTGAACTGCGAACGGTGAACTGCGAACTGAGGACTTCGACTGATGTCTGATGTCCGAAGTCTGAAGTCTATGAGGGTTTGACGATGAAATCAGATCGGGATCGGCGTGAACCGGACGACCGCAAGAAGAAGTACACCAAGTTCCGCAAAGACAACCGGTGCCGGTTCTGCCGCGACAAGGTCGGCGACGTGGACTACAAGGAGATCATGACCCTGTTCAAGCTCTGCACGGGCCAGGGCAAGCTCTACTCGCGCAAGCGCTCGGGGAACTGCGCCTACCATCAGCGGTCGGCGACCTGCGCCATCAAGCGCGCGCGGTTCCTCGCGCTCGTGCCGTATGTTGGCACGGGAGCGCTCTGAGGACGCGGGCGGGTTGCGGATTACCGATTGCCGATTGCCGATTGCTGATTGCTGAAGGCTTCCGTTGCTGATGGCGGAGGGCTGTCAGCTTCTGACGCTGATCGCTGACCGCTGTCGGCTGTCCGCTTGGGCTATACTGGGAGACGACGAGATATGAAAGTCCTCCTCTGGAACGACGTCGAGAAGCTCGGCCGCCGCGGCGAGATCGTCGAGGTCAAGGACGGATACGCCCGCAACTACCTCTTCCCGCGCCGCCTCGCCTCGAAGCCGACGAAGCCCATGTACAAGGAGTTCGAGCTCGAGAAGCGCCGGCAGGGGAAGATCGAGGCGAAGCTCATCGCCGGAGCCACCCAGATCGCCGAGCGGCTGGCGCAGATCCCGAGCGTCTCCATCGAGGTGAACACGAACGAGGAGGGCCACCTCTACGGCTCGGTCACCCCGACGATGATCGCCGAGGCGCTCAAGGACCACCAGCTCAAGGTGGAGCCCAAGACGATCGAGGTCGCGGAGCCGATCAAGCAGGTCGGCACCTTCGAGGTGACCATCAACCTGCACCGCGAGGTGAGGCCCAAGGTGAAGGTCTGGGTGCTGTCGTCGAAGGCGCCCGCCGCCGCCGACGCGGCGAAGGCCGAGCCGCCGAAGGCATAGACAGGCCGAAGCAGTCGATGGGCTTGCCCTGAGCGAGCCCGTCGGAAGGCGACGAGTCGAAGGGTTTGCCCTGAGCGAGCCCCCGCCCCTTGCGAACGGGGGCGAGCCCTGAAGGATGCGCTTCGCTTGCCTTCAGGGCGAGTCGAAGGGAGAGGTGGAAGATGACCGCGAACGCCCCGGTTTCCCCGGCCGACGTCCTCCTGGGACGGATGCCCCCCCACAGCGTCGAGGCGGAAATGGCCGTCCTCGGCTCGATGATGCTCGACGCCGACTCCGCCGGCGAAGTCATCGAGCTCATCGACGCGGAAGCCTTCTACCGCCGGCCGCACCGGCTCATCTTCGAGGCCCTCATCGACCTCTTCCTCACGCAGCGCAAGCTCGACCTCGTGACGCTCAAGGCGGAGCTGGAGCGGCGCGGGACGATCGACGACGCGGGCGGGATCGAGTACTGCGAGTCCCTCGTCGTCCAGGTCCCCACGTCGGCGCACGCCGCGGAGTACGCGCGCATCGTCCGCGAGAAGGCGATCCTCCGCCAGCTCATCGGGACCTGCACGGCGATCGTCCGCGAGGCGGGCGAGGGCGGCGAGGATCCGGACAAGCTCCTCGACAAGGCGCAGGCGCTGATCTTCGACGTCGCCGCCAAGCGGGGCGCCCAGCCGGTCGAGAACCTGTCCGAAATCCTGAAGCGGACCTTCCAGCAGATCGCGGACATCCACGACCGGAAGGCGCGCCTGCTCGGGCTCGCGACGGGGTTCTACGAGCTCGACGACCTCCTCTCCGGCCTGCAGCCCTCCCACCTCTACATCGTCGCGGGGCGCCCCTCGATGGGGAAGACGAGCCTCGCGATGAAAATCGCGGAGAACGTCGCGGTCGACCTCAAGAAGCCCGCCCTCTTCTTCAGCCTCGAGATGGCCGGGGCGCAGATCGCCCAGCAGATGCTCTGCTCGCACTGCCGGGTGGACTCCCACCGGCTCCGGAGCGGCATGCTCTCGGAGTCGGAGTACCAGAAGCTCGTCCTCGGGTCGGGCGCGCTCAGCGAGGCGCAGATCCTCATCGACGACAGCGCGGAGCTCTCGATCCTGGAGGTGCGGGCGCGCGCGCGGCGGCAGAAGGCGGAGCATCCGGAGCTCGGCCTGATCATCGTCGACTACCTGCAGAAGATGCACGCGAAGGCGGAGAGCCGGGAGCGCGAGATCGCGATGATCTCCAGCCAGCTCAAGTCGCTGGCGAAGGAGCTCGAGATCCCCGTCGTCTGCCTCGCCCAGCTCAACCGGAGGCCCGAGGGGCGCGAGGGGAACCGGCCGCAGCTCTCGGACCTGCGCGAGTCGGGCGCGATCGAGCAGGACGCGGACGTCGTCATGCTCCTCTACCGCGAGGACTACTACAATCCGGACACCGACCAGAAGAACACGTGCGAGGTCGTCGTGGCCAAGAACCGCACGGGACCCACGGAAACCGTCAAACTTGCCTTCATCAAGGAATACACACGATTCGAGAATCTGGCGGTTCAACCGCAAGCGTAGGCCGAAGCTTCCAGCTCCCGGCTTCCGGCTTCCGACATGAAGCATGAAGCATGAAGCTTGAAGCTCACCCCCGCAAGTTCGTCTCCGCCAAGGCGGCCCTCTTCACCGAGAGCGTCATCCGCGAGATGACGCGCCTCGCCAACCGGCACGGCGCCATCAACCTCGCCCAGGGGTTCCCGGATTTTCCCGCCCCCGACGAATTGAAAGAAGCGGCCTGCCGGGCCATCCGGGCCGACGTCAACCAGTACGCCATCACCTGGGGCTCGAAGAACCTGCGCGAGGGCCTCGCCCGCAAGCACGCCGGGATCGGCGCCGACCCCGAAACGATGGTCACCGTCACCTGCGGCGCCACCGAGGCGATGGTCGCGACGCTCCTGGCGACCATCGACCCGGGCGACGAGGTCGTGATCTTCGAGCCGTTCTACGAGAACTACGGGCCCGACGCCGTCCTGTCCGGCGCGGTTCCCCGGTTCGTTCCCCTGAGGTCCGGCGGAACGGGATGGGAGATGGACGTGAAGGCGCTCCGTCGGGCCTTCACGAAGCGGACGCGCGCGATCATCGTCAACACCCCGAACAATCCCACGGGCAAGGTCTTTACGCGCGAGGAGCTCGGGGAGATCGCGGCGCTCTGCCGGAAGCACGATGTCCTCGCCGTGACGGACGAGGTCTACGAGCACATCGTGTACGACGGGGCGGAGCACGTCTCGATGGCGACGCTTCCGGGGATGGCGGAGCGGACCGTCACGGTGAGCGCGCTCTCCAAGACGTTTTCCGTGACGGGCTGGCGGCTCGGCTACGCGATCGCGCCGCCGGGGATCACGTCGGCGATCCGCAAGGTCCATGACTTCCTCACGGTCGGCGCACCCCACCCGCTGCAGGAGGCGGCCGCGGAACTGCTGAAGAAGGGGCCGGCGGTGACGTCGCGTCTCGCGGCGGAATATCGGGAACGGCGCGAGGTCTTCTTCGAAGGCCTGGCGGAGGCCGGGTTGGCGCCGCCTCACAAGCCCCAGGGGGCGTATTACGTTCTTGTCGACGTCTCGGGGTTCGGATTCCCGACGGACACCGAATGCGCCCGCTGGATGGTGGAGGAGATCGGTGTCGCCGCGGTGCCCGGCAGTTCGTTCTACCGCGATCCGAAGGACGGCGCGGCGCTGCTCCGGTTCGCCTTCTGCAAGCGACTCGAAACGCTGCGCGAGGCGGCGCGGCGGCTCAAGAATGCTACGGCCAAGGCCGGCGCTCGATAGCCGGAAGAGAGAGGGTATGGCAAGGCCGCTCACCGAACGGCGCAATTCCCGGACCCGCGGACTCGACCGGCTCTCCAGCCGCCGGGTCATCGATCTCATCAACCGCGAGGACGCCCGCGTCCCGGCGGCCGTAGGGCGGGTCGGAGGGTCGATCGCGCGGGCGGTCGACCTCATCGCCGCCCGGCTCCTCCGGGGTGGGAGGCTCTTCCTGGTTGGAGCGGGGACGAGCGGACGGCTCGCCGTTCTCGAGGCGGCGGAATGCCCGCCCACGTTCGGGACTCCGCGGTCGCTTGTGCAGGCGGTGATCGCCGGAGGAAGCCGCGCCGTGACCCGGAGCGTCGAGGGCGCGGAGGACGACGCGCGGGCGGGAGCCCGGGCCATGGGCTCCCTGCGTTCCGTCGACGCCGTGGTCGGCATCGCCGCGAGCGGGACTACTCCGTTCGTCCGCACGGCGCTGGCCGCGGCCCGGCGTCGCGGCGCCGGGACCGTCCTGCTTTCGTGCAGTCCGGCGGGGAGGATTGCGGACGTTCAGATCATGCCGCGGGTCGGCCCGGAAGTCATCACGGGTTCGACGCGACTCAAGGCGGGCACGGCGACGAAGCTTGTCCTGAACGCGATCACGGTCGCGGTCATGACCCGGCTCGGCAAGGTGTACGAGAACCTCATGGTGGACGTGCGGCCGACGAACGCGAAGCTGAGGGACCGGGCCCGCCGCATCGTGCGCGAACTGACCGGAAAGCTCCCGGACGCCGCGCTCGCCGCGGCGGGCGGTCGCGTGAAGACGGCGGTGGTGATGGTGCGGCGCCGCGTCGGCGCGCGCGAGGCGGATCGGATCCTCGCGGCGAAGAGAGGGGACCTGCGTGGGGCGCTCGAAGGGCGGTAGCGTCGTTGCCGTCGGGCTCATTTCGGGCACGTCGGCGGACGGCGTTTCGGCGGCCCTCGTCCGCATCGGGCCCGGCCGATCGGTCCGGGTGCTCCGCCACCTCACCGAACCCTTCAATCGGCTCGAGCAGGCGCGGATTCTCGCGCTCGCGGAGGCCGCGGCCCCCGAGCTGAGCGAGGCGAACGCGTGGCTCGGCCGCCGGTTCGCGGCCGCGGCCCGCCGCGTGATGCGCGGCTCCCGTCCGCGCGTGATCGGCTCGCACGGCCAGACCGTCTTCCACGAGCCCGGGCGGCACACGCTCCAGATCGGCGAGCCGTCGATCATCGCCGAGGAGACGGGGGTGGACGTCGTCGCCGATTTCCGGCCCCGCGACATCGCCGCGGGCGGCCAGGGGGCGCCGCTCGTGCCGTTCTTCGACGACTTCATCTTCGGGGGGACGCCGCGGACGCGCGCGCTCCTCAACGTCGGCGGCATCGCGAACGTCACCCTCGTCGGAGGCGGGCGGCCGCCGGTGGCGTTCGACACGGGTCCAGGCAATGGTCTCATCGACGCGGCGGTGCGGGCGCTGACGCGGGGCCGGGAGTCCTTCGATCGCGACGGCCGCCGCGCGCGCGCGGGCCGGATCGATGTTCCGCTTCTCTCCCGCCTGCTCGACCATCCCTATTTCCGGAAGCGCCCGCCCAAGTCGACGGGCCGCGAGATCTTCGGCGGGAAGTTTCTGAAGGCTCGATGCCCGCGCGTGACGGTCGACGCGATCGCGACGCTCACCCTCTTCACGGCCCGGACGGTCGCCGACGCGATCCGCCGGTTCGCGCGTGTCTTTCCCAAGGAGGTGATTGTGTCGGGCGGAGGCGCGCTCAACCCTGAGCTCATGGGCCACCTCAGGTGGCTCCTCTCACCGTCGCGCGTCGTTTCGTCTGAAGCCTTCGGCCTTCCGGTGCTGGCCAAGGAGTGCGCCGCGTTCGCGCTCCTCGCGGCCCGGGCGATCCGGGGCCTGCCGAATACGATTCCATCGGCGACCGGAGCGCGGCACGCGGTCGTCGCGGGTAAGATCATTCCGGGGGGAGGGAAGTGAAACCGCGCCTGTCGCCGCGCGAGAAAGTCGCGCAGATGGTCTGCGCCGATTTCCGTTTCGAACTCCCCGACTACGAGCGGATCACGGCGGCGGTGAAGGCGGGCGTCGGCGGCGTCTGCCTTTTCGGCGGGTCGATCTACGACGTCGCCTCCTTCGTCAACGGCCTCCAGAACCTCGCGAAGTTCCCGCTCCTCGTCGCCTCCGACTACGAGGACGGCGCGGGCCGGCAGGTGAGCGGCGCGACCGTCCTCCCCTCGAACATGGCGGTCGGCGCGACGGGATCGGAGGCGCTGGCGGAACTGAAGGGGCGCGTGACGGCGCGCGAGGCGACGGCGTTGGGTGTGCGGTGGGTCCTCGCCCCGGTCCTCGATCTCCAGGTCAGGGCCGACAATCCGATCGTCAATACGCGGTCGTTCGGCGCTGACGCAGGTCTCGTCACCCGACTGGGCCGGGCCTTCGCCCGCGGCGTACAGGCGGAAGGCGCGCTCGCCTGCGGCAAGCATTTCCCCGGACACGGCGACGTCTCGACCGATTCGCATCTCGAGCTTCCGGTCCTCGACGACCCCGGCCCCGGCCTCGCGCCGTTTCGGGACGTCGCGGAGGAGCTCGATTCGATCATGGTGGGGCACCTCGTCGTGAAGAGCGCCGATCCCGGCCGGCCCGCGACGCTCTCCTCGAAGGTCGTGGACGGCCTGTTGCGGGATGGTCTCGGATACGGCGGACTCGTCGCGACGGACGCGCTCATGATGGGCGCGATCGTGAAGACGAGCGCCGCGACCGAGGCCGTCGTGCGCGCCGCCGAGGCGGGGAACGACGTCCTGCTCTATCCCCTCGACCCGCTCGCGGCGATCGATGCGCTCGAGAAGGCGCTGGAGTCCGGACGGCTGAACGAAGGGCGCGTCGATCGGGCGGTGGCGCGGATTTTCGACGCGAAGAGGAAGTGCGGGCTCACCGAAAACCGGATCGCCGATCCCGGTGCGGTGGAGCGGATCGTGGGGCGCGACGAGCACCTCAAGGCCGCGGACCGGATCGCCGAGGCCTCGGTCACGAAGCTGCGCGGCGAGTTCCCGGTCCGGAAAGCGCGGCTGGAGCTGGTCACCGACGGAGGCACTGAACTCACGGTCTTCCGGGACGAACTCGAACGGCGCGGAGTGCTCTCCACGGACTCGGACGTCGTGGTGATCGCGCTGAGCTCGCGGGTGCGTGCCTTCCGGGGCAAGGTCGGGATCGATCCGAAGGTCCTGGCGAATTCACGGGCGCGGCTCGCCGGGGCGAGGCGGATCGTCGCCATCTCGTTCGGCAACCCGTACGTCCATCGCGACGTCGCCTCGGACGCGGCGATGTGCGTCTACGACGACAGCGAAGCGTCTCAACGCGCCGCGGCCCGCGCCCTTGCCGGTGAGATCCCCATGCCCGGCACCCTGCCGGTGACCTTGTGACCGGCGTCGACTGGATCGTCGTCGCTGTCTACGGAGTTTTTCTCGTCGCCGTCGGCTTGTGGCAGAAGCGGCGCGCCTCGGGCGGCGTCGACGACTATTTCGTCTCGGGCCGCAAGCTGCGCTGGTGGGTCGCGGGCACGTCGATGATCGCGGCCTCGTTCGCCTCGGACACGCCTCTCCTTGTATCGAGCCTGGTCCGCTCGAAGGGAATCTGGGGCAACTGGCTCTGGTGGAGCCTGGGGATCAGCACGATCCTCACCGTGTTCCTGTTCGCCCCGCTGTGGCGAAGGGCCGGCGTGGTGACCGAGGCGGAATTGACGGAGGCGCGGTATTCGGGCCGGACGGCGGCGGCGCTGCGGGGGTTCAAGGCCGTCTACTGGGGCGTGCTGTACAACTGCTATGCCGCCGGCGCGCTGGCGTTCATCGGACTTGGGACGGTGCTCGAGGCCACCACGCACATCGGAAAGTCGCAGGCCATCCTGGTGTGCGCCGGCCTGGGCGGCCTCTATGCGATCGTCTCGGGGCTCTGGGGCGTCGTCGCGACCGATTTCGTCCAGTTCTTCTTCGCGATCGCGGGGGCGATCGTGCTGGCCGTCGTCGCGGTCGGCGCCGCGGGGGGCCTGGGCGCGGTCGCCGCGCACGTTCCGCCGGACAAGCTGACGTTTCTGCCGCTCGAAAGCGACGGACTCCGCTACTGTCTCTCGCTCCTCCTCATCCAATGGTGGGCGTGGAAGAACACGGACGGCGGCGGAATGCTCGTCCAGCGGATGGCCGCCTGCCGTGACGAGCGCGAAGCGGTTTACGCCACGCTCTGGTACAACGTCGTCCACTACGCGGTGCGCTGCTGGCCCTGGGTGATGGTCGGCCTCGCGTCGCTCGTGCTGATCCCCGACGCGCCGCACCAATCCGCCTACGCCCTGGTGATCCGGGAGTACCTCCCCGCGGGGCTTCGCGGCCTGGTCGTGGCGTGGTTCATGGCGGAGTTCATGGCCAGCATCGCCGGCGCGATGAACTGGGGGGGATCGCTCGTGGTGAACGATCTGTACCGCCGTTTTGTCAAACGGGGCGGAACCGAGCGCCACTATCTCGCGGTCTCCCGCGCGTCCACGGTCGTGATCATCGCGGGGGCGGTCCTGACGGCGCTCCTGAGCGACGATATCGCGACCGCGTTCGGGATCATCCTGAAGGTGACGGCGGGGATCGGCATCGTCCAGGCCGCGCGCTGGCTGTGGTGGCGCGTGAACGCGTGGAGCGAGATCGCGGCGCTCGTCGCGTCGCCGGTCATGGTGTTCGCGGTGGTTCCGGCGCTGGGGCCCGGTCTGAATGACATGGAGGCGCTCGCGGTGATCGTCGCGGGGAGCCTGTTGCCGGTGTCGATCGTCACGTTCGTGACGAAGCCCGAGGATCCGATGGCGCTGGAGGCGTTCTACCGGAAGGTGCGCCCGCCGGGGCCCGGGTGGGGCCCGATCGCCGCCCGGTGTCCGGAAGTGCGGCCGTCGATGTCGTTGAAGACGATCGCCATCTACTGGCTGCTCGGCGTCGGCGCGATCTATGGGATGATGTACGGGATCGGATCGGTCCTGCTGTTGCGGCCGCACGGGTGGGTCGCGATCGCGGGCGGCCTCACGCTCCTGCTCGCGCTCGTGGCCGCGCTCCGGCGCCGGGAGATTCCCGCATGAGATGGATGGCCGGCCTCCTGCTCCTCGCGCTGGCCCAGGAGGCGGACAACCTGCGCGCCGTCTGGCCGTCCGTTCGCACCGTCGATCCCGCGCTCGCCTCCGATCCGGCGGAGCTGCGGCTCGCGGAGGCGTTTTTCGAGGGGCTCTCGGGGGCGGAGGCGACGGTCGAGGGCGCGGTCGTCACGTTCAAGCTCCCCGACCGCAAATGGTCGGACGGGCGCCCGGTCACGGCGGGCGATTACCGCTTCGCGTGGCTGAGATGCCTCCAGCCCTCGACGGGAAGTCCGTGGGCTTTCCGTTTTCGCCACATCCGGAACGCCCGGGCCTTCCATGACGCGGCGCGCCTCGCCGACCGCCTGCTTCTCTACGAAAGCGAGGGGCCGTCGGGGAGGGCGGAGATCGCGCGGCTGGCCAAGGAGTCGGGATCGAAGCGCCACGCGGGGGGATTGAAGGAGGCGGCGGCGCAGGAGAAGGGCGGCGCGTTGAAGGCGGCCCTCGAGGAGGCCCTCGGCGCCGCGGAGCGGCGGGAGGATCTGGGGGAGGCGGCTGTAGGGATCGAGGCGGTCGACCCCCGGACGTTGCGCGTGACGCTCGAGTCGCCCCGGCCGGGCTTTCCGGAGCTCGCGGCCACGACGCCCTTCCTTCCGGTGCCGGAGCATGACGTGCGGGAGCGGCGCGAAAAATGGACCCACCCGCAGAATTTGGTGACTTGCGGCGCGTACCGCCTCGAGAAGTGGATTCGGGACGAGATCGTCCTCACCCGCGCCGGGGCCGGAGAGGGGCCGGGGCGGATCTCGATCCGCCTGCGGGACCGGATCACGGAGGGGTGGGCTTTATACGAGCGGGGCGAGGCCGACTGGATCGATGCGTCCCTCGTGCCGCCGGAGAAGGTGGAGTCCCTCGTCGCCGCGGGGGAGATCCGCGCCGCTCCGGGCCCGGCCGTCATGTTCCTGCGGTTCAACGCCGCGTCGAAGCCGGGCCTGCGACGGGCGGTGGCCCTCGCGATCGACCGGGAGTCGCTCGCGAAAAAGGCGGGCCCCGGGACGGCCGAGGCGCGGACGCTTGCGGGGGCGGCCGAGGCGCCCGCGCGGGACCTGGCGGCGGCGCTCACGGCGCTGGCGGAGGCCTACCCCGACCTCAAAGCGCCGCGAGTCCGGCTCCTGACGTGGAAAGGCGGGCTCGCGGAAGCGGCCGGGCGGGCCCTGCGGGAGCAGCTCGAGGAGACGCTCGCGCTCGCGGTCCGGCTCGATCTCCGGGAAGGTCCGGCCTACCTGGAGGCGCTGGCGGCGGGGGAGTACGACCTCGCGGTCGCCTCCTTCGCGCCCGAAGCCGGGGACCCGTCGGGGGCGCTCGACCTCCTGCCGGAGGGCCGGGCCCTCGGCGAAATGAAGGTCCTCGAAACCGCGCTCGCCGTCCCGCTGATCCGGGAGGGCCTCTGGTTCGCCGCGAAGCCGCGCGTGGAGGCCCGCCCGGGGTGGCCCCTGTGGCGGACTAGATTAAAGAAATGACATACATAATATTCTGATTTTGTAATGCTTTCATGGCAGGGGCGATTCTGGATTCTGGATTCTGGATTACGGAATCGAATATCCACAATCGATGATCCAGAATCGGCCGGTTCGTCACTTCACCTCGTAGCCCGGGTAGAGCGGCGGCGTGAGCCGGTCCGACGCTTCTTCTCCTCCGCGAAGGATGCGCTTCACGATCGTTTCGCGGTCCACGGCGAGGGAGAGCGCGCGGCGGACGCGCACGTCGTCGAGCGGCTTCTTCTTCAGGTTGAAGGTGTAGAAATAGGTTCCGTGGATGGGCCCGGCCATGTAATCGGGCCGGCCGCGCATCTGATCCACGAGATCGGTCGGGATGCGGAAGAGCCAGTGGCACTGGCCTGTCTCGTAGAGCGAGAGCGCCGTCCTTTCGTCCGTCACGTGCAGGAAGATGAACCTCTTCAGCTTCAGCGCGTCCGCGGCCCGGTATCGGGGATTGGCCTCGAAGATCATCCGGTCGCCCCGCCGGGCCTCGACGATCCGGTAGGGGCCGTTGTGCACGATCCGGTCGGGCTCGATCCACTTGTCCCCGTGCCTTTCCACGGTCGCGCGGTGAACCGGGTAGTACACCATGAGGCACACGAGCTGGGCGAAGTAGGGCGCGGGGTGCTCGAGATCGACGACGAGCGTCCGGTCGTCCACGGCGCGGACCCCGAGGGCGTCGAGGGAGGCTTCGCCCCGGGAGATGGCGCGCGCGTTCTTGACGACGTACATCCGCTCCTTGTAGGCGGACGGCATCTTCGGGCTCATGGCCCGTCGCCACGACCAGGCGAAGTCCTCCGCCGTCACGGGATCCCCGTTGGACCAGCGGGCCGGGCGCAGGTGAAACGTCCATCGGAGTCCGTCGGGCGAGATCTCCCACCGCTCCGCCGCGGCGGGGACGGGGGAGGCGTCGCGCGGATCGTAATTCGCCAGGCCCTCGAAGACGTGCATGAGGACCTTGAGGCCCGCGATGTCGTCGGCCAGCGCGGGATCGAGCGAATGGGGCTCCTCGCTGATGTTGAAGATGAGCGTCCCGTCCGCCGGCGCGCCCTCGCCTTCGAGGGTCACGTTCTGGAGCGGGTGCATTTCGCGGACGTTGTGGTAGACCCCCTTGATGAAAGGCTTCATCAGGTTGTGCGCGATGTAGTTGTAGAGGGGCATGAGCGGGGCTTCGTCGAGGAGGAGGCGCTCCGCCTTTCCGAGGAGGGCGTATCGCTTCGCGGGATCGAGCTCGCGATCCGACTGGAAGATCATCCGATCGTAGCCGGCCGACGTCCACCCGCCCGAGTTGTAGCCGCTGTCGGCGGTGAAGAGGGACAGGAACGCTTCGGGGTCGATGTACTCCCCGAAGTAGCCGCGGCGGGCGATGTCGAACCGCCCTTTCTGCACCAGGTCGAGGTACACCTTCCACTCCGTGTTGCGGGTCACGACCTTGATGCCAAGCTTCGACCTCCACATTTCCTGGATCGCGGCGGCGATCTTCGTGTGCCACTCAGCCTTGTTGTAGATGATCTCGAACTCGGGAAATCCCTTCCCGTCGGGGTATCCGGCTTCGGCGAGGAGGCGGCGCGCTTCGTCGGCGGCGGAGGCTTGAGGCCGCGCGGGCGATTCGGGCGCGCCCTGGGCGGCGGGGGACGCCGGCTTGCCGCAGGCCGCCGCGGCCAGCACGAGGACAAGGGGCAGGCTACTTCTGCTGGACATCGAAGGCGTCCCGCAAGCCGTCGCCGATGGAGTTGAGGCAGAAGAGCGTGATCGCCAGCGCCGCCCCGGGGAACGTCACGAACCACCACCGCTCCAGGCTCTGCTGTCCCTCGCTGATGAGCACGCCCCACGAGGTCTCGGGTTCGGAGACTCCCAAGCCCAGGAACGACAGGAAGGACTCCGCCAGCATGACCGACGGAATGGCCAGCGTCGTGTAGACGATCACGGGGCCGAGAATGTTCGGAATCATGTGGCGCCAGATGATCGCCGGAGCGCCCACGCCCAGGGCCTTGGCCGCCTCGACGAACTCCCGCTCGCGCAGGGAAAGCACCTGGCCGCGCACGATCCGCGAGATCGTCAGCCATCCGAACAACCCGAGCACCAGGAAGACGATCAAGACACTTTTCGATTCGGTCAGCGACATGATGATGATGACCACGAGCATGTACGGCATGCCGTACAGGATGTCGACGAATCGCATCATCACCGCGTCGATGCGCCCTCCCGCGAATGCCGACGTCGCGCCGTACGCGACACCGATGATCACGCTGACGGCGGTGGCGAGGAATCCGATCGCGAAAGAGATCCGGCCGCCCAGGAAAACGCGGACCATGAGGTCGCGCCCCAGCGCGTCGGTGCCCATCCAGTACGTGCCGTTCGGCTTGCCGTAGGTGTACTCCCAGTCCGATTCGCGGTAGTCGTGGCGGGTGACCCAGGGCACGACGAGCGTCGCGCTTCCGACAACCGCCAGCAGAATGATGCAGATCACGGCACGGCGATTCTTGAAGAACCGCCGCATGGCCATCCGGCCGGGGGACCGGCTCTGGACATCCGCCACGAGCTCGAGGGGGGCGGCCATCAGCTCACCCGGACCCGGGGATCGAGGAATCCATACGCGACGTCGACCAGGAAGTTCAGGGCGATGACCAGCGAGCTGTAGACCAGCACGCACCCCATGATCATGTTCGCGTCGCGGTTCAGCGCGCCGTTGATGAAGTGCTGGCCCAGCCCCGGGATGGCGAACACCTTCTCGACCACGATGGAGCCCGTCAGCACGAGCGCGACCATCGGGCCCGCGTAGGAAACGACGGGGGTGATCCCGTTCTTCAGTCCGTGCTTCAAGTAGACGGTCCGCTCGCTGAGCCCTTTCGCCCGAGCCGTGCGGATGTAGTCCTTGTTCATCACGTCCAGCATTCCGGCGCGACCGAGTCTTGAAATGTAGGCGATGTGGACCATCGCCAGCGTGATCATGGGCAGGATGAGCTTGCTCAATTCCTTGAGGCTCCCGTCCTCCGGCCACAGTCCGGTGGGCAGCCATTTCAACGTCAGACCGAACAGGAGCACCAGGAGCGGCCCGAGAACGAAATTGGGAACGCAGATCCCCAGCGTCGCGACGCTCATGGCCGCGTGGTCGAGGGCCTTGTTCTGGTGGGCCGAAGCGAACACGCCGAGGGGAAGGCCGATCAGGAAAGCGAACGCCGCCCCCAGGAGCCCGAGCCTGATCGACTTCGCGAACCCGGGCTCGATGTATTCATTCACCGACCGTCCCCGGTACATCGTGGAGGGGCCGAAGTCGAGGTGGAGGTATCCCCTCAGGGCGCGCCAGAACTGGACGTAGATGGGCTTGTCGAGGCCGTAATACTCCTCGTAGGCCTTGATGATCTCGGGGTGAAGCTGACGCTCCGACGAGAAGGGGCTTCCCGGGGCGAGCCGCGTGAAGCAGAACGAAAGCACCGCGATGACGAACAGGGTCGCGAGGCCCGCCGCGAAGCGCCGGATGAGGAAGCCGAGCACGGGCGCTCAGTCCTTCACGTCGAAGCGCGGGCTCTTGTACGCGTCGAACATCGGCGGCACGAAGCCGTAGGCCGGGACCTGGCCCTGCAGGGCGATGCGCTTCACGATGATGTCGCGGTCGAGGGCGAGCGTCAGCGCCTTCCGGACGCGGCGATCCTTGAGCGGCCCATTCGTGCAGTTGAAGGACCAGTAGTAGATCCCCAGGTACGTCGCTCCGTGGTAGTCCGGACGCTTGATGATCTCTTCCATCTTCTCCACCGGCAGCGTCGTCACCCAGTCGCACTTTCCGGTCAGGTAGAGATTCCACGCGGTGAGGCGGTTGTCGATCGGCAGGAACTTCACGTAGCGGGTCTTCGTTTTGGCCGAGCCCCAGTAGCCGTCGTTCTTCTCGAGGAGGACGTGTTCGTTGGGCCTCCATTCCTTCACCTTGAAGGGACCGTTCGTGACGATGTTCTCGGTCCGTGTCCACGCGTCGCCGTGTTTCTCAAGCACGTCTTTCCGGAGGGGATGGAAGGCGTAGTGCGTGACGAGCTCGGGGAAGTAGGGGACCGGATGCTCCAGTTCGACAACGAACGTCCGGTCGTCCTTCGCCTCGACGGCGACCGTCAGGGGATCGGACGTCTTTTTCGAGTTGTAGGGCTCCGCGCCCTTGACCACGTGAAGCATGTGGGCGTAGTCGGAGGGGAAGGCCGGGTTCAGGATGCGCCTCCAGGCGAAGACGAAGTCGTGCGCGGTGACCTTCTTTCCGTCGCTCCAGGCGCATTCTCGAAGGTGGAAGGTGTAGGTTTTTCCGTCCTTCGAGATGTCCCACGTCTCGGCCACGCCGGGAAGGGGATCGTACGTTCTCGGATCGCTTCGGGTGAGCCCCTCGTACACGGCGTTGAGCACGCGATGCTCGGGCACGCCGCGGGCCAGCGCGGGATCCAGCGCCTGGATTTCCGTGCCGTTGTTGATGACGATCGTGTCCGAACCCTCGACGTACGCTTCGTTGAGGGGGTGATAGTCCATGATGTTCTGGTACACGCCCTTGACCTTGTCGGTCCAGGCGGCCTGGCTGACGTAGTAGTACAGCGGCAGGACCGGGAGGTCGCACAGCAGGATGGCCTCCGCCTGGCGGAGAATCTCGTACCGCCTGGCCGGGTCGGCTTCGGCGCCGCTTTCCAGGGCGAGCCGGTCGAAATCGGGATCGGACCATCCGGTGTTGTTGTTGCCGCTGTCCGACTTCATGAGCTCGATGAAGGTGTAGGGGTCGCGATAGTCGCCGATCCATCCCCGCCGTCCGACCTGATAGCGGAGCTTCGACAGGTCGTCGAGGTAGACCTTCCATTCCGAGTTGCGGAGCTCGACATCGACGCCGAGATTCTTGTTCCACATCTGCTGGATCGCGGCGGCGATCTTCTTGTGGCCTTCGTCCGTGTTGTAGAGGACTTCCAGCTTCGGGAGGCCCTTTCCTCCCGGGTACCCCGCTTCGGCCAGGAGCTGCCGGGCGTACGCGATCCGGTCCGGGATGGGTTCCTGCTTCAAAAACGTGGACAAGACGGCTTTGACGGGTTTTGCGGCGGAAGTCGGCTCGGTTTTCGAGCCGCACGAAGCCAAGAGCGGCGCCAGAAACAGGAAGGACCACACTGCGCGCATCGAAGACCTCCCGAAATCCGTTCGAGGCGGCCCGCGGCCAGGCGCGCCGCGACGAAGTTACGTCACGAACTCCCCCCCGTCCACGGATATGACGTTCGAGGTGAGCCACTCGATGCCCTCGGCCGACAGGGTCGCGATCGCCTTCGCCACGTCCTCCGGCATCGTCAGCCGCCGCCCGGGGTTCCGCGAGGTGGCCATCGTGATCATCTCCTCGTGCCCGGGGATCTTCCGGAGCGACGGCGTGTCCGTCACCCCCGCGCGGATCGCGTTCGCCGCGATCCCCTGCGGCGCCAGCTCCACCGCGATCTGGCGGATGTGCGACTCGAGCGCCGCCTTCGCCGCCGACACCGCGCCGTAGCTCGTCCACATCCGCGCGCCCCCCGCGGAGGTCATCGCGAAAATCCGCGACCCCTTCCCGATCATCTTCCGCGCCAAGAGGTCCTGCGCCCAGTAGACGAGACTGTGCGCCATCACGTCGAGCGTCATCTCGAGCTGGGACTTCGTGATCCGGTCCTCCTCCTTCTCCGCGAGGAAGGGCTTCAGGGCCCCGAAGGCGAGCGAGTGAACCACCGTCCGGAGCGTCTTCCCCCCCAGCTTCGGCGCGAGCGCGTCGAGGACCTCCTTGCGCTTCGCCTCGTCCGCGGCGTTGATGTTGAAGAACTCCGCCTGGCCGCCCGCCTTGCGGATCTCGCCGACGATCTCCTCGACATGCGGGAGCGTCCCCTTGCGATCGAGGTGGACCCCCGCGATATTCATCCCGCGGCGGGCCAGCTCCAGCGACGTGGCCTCCCCGAACCCGCTCGACGCGCCCAGGATGAGCGCCCACTCACCTTTCAACGAAGCAGGCATCAATCCCCCGTTCATGACTTGGATCAGGATTGTAAGGCCGGAAGCCTAATAGGGAAGGTTCTAGTTTCCAGATTCAAGATCCCAGATCCAAGCTCCT
>DASXTT010000012.1:0-3462 GCA_036505255.1 Planctomycetota bacterium
GAAGAGGCGTACGGCATTACTCGTCAGCTCAAGGACGCCGCCCTTTCCATTGAGACAAATCTCGCCGAGGGTTCCGGCAAGGCGGGAAGCCAGGAATTCAGGCGGTTCGTCTCGATTTCGATGGGTTCGACGTGCGAGGTCGAATCGCTTCTCATCGCGGCCCGGGACCTGAAATTCCTGCCGGCGGCGGCATGCGAACGGGTCTCCTCGTTGTGCACCGAGGTTCGTCGCATGCTCTTTTCATTCCACCGCGCGCTGTCGTCCTCCTCCTCGCGCCCCCCTCCCCGCCCTCCTAAAACTTGATACTCGATACTCGAGTCTCGAGACTTGGGACTGCTCGGATCTTGATACTTCAGGATCTGGAATCTGGGATCTTGCTGCTGGTAACTACTCTAGTTCCGCCTGATCTGAAGTGACCCTCTCCTCACTGTCGTCTTCGTTGGCTTGGTTCGAAGGCTTGGTCTTCCACCTGGCATGCAGCCACATCCACTGTTCTGGATGCTGGCGGATGAAGGCCTCCAGCCGCGCCGTCACATCGGAGGTGATCTTCTCCACCGCTTTCGGGCGGTCCAACCCCCGCGGGATCGGCACGGGGCCCGTCATGACGCACCAGTGCTCGTGGCGGCCCGACCGGAAGAGGTTGGCGACGAAGATCGGCGCGCCGTACTTGAGCGCCATCAGGGCCGGGCTCTTCACCGTCGCCGCCGGCCGGCCGAAGAACGGGACGAAGATGCCGTTCTTGCGCGCGTTCTGGTCCCCCAGGATCGCCAGGATCTTGTTCGCCTTCAGGCTCTCGCCCATCGACCGCACGGCCTGGTGCTTCGGGATGATCCGCTGGCCGGTCGAGCGGCGCAGGCGGTTCACGTAGCGGTCGAGGAACGGATTCTCGATCGGGCGCGCGATCGACGAGAGGTCGTAGCCCTTCAGCGAGATGGCCAGGCCCAGGAGCTCCCAGTTCCCGAGGTGGCCCAGGACCACGATCGCCCCGCGCCCCTTCGCGAGCGCCTCGTCGAGCAGGTGGAGGCCCTCGAACCTCGCGACCCGGTCAAGATCGCCGCGCGTCATCATCCGCGGCATGAGGAGCGTCTCGATCGCCCCGACGGCGAAGTGCTCGTAGACGCGCCGCACGAGCCGGTGGACCTCGCGGTCCGACTTCGGCATCCCCTCCGCCCGCTGGATGTTTTTCACCGCGATCCGCCGGTGCTTGGCGTCGAGGACGTACATGATCCGGCCGATGAGCTTCCCGACGCGGCGGGCGAAGTCGTACGTGAAGACGTCGAGGGCGGCGATGATGTAGCGCAGGAAGATGTAGGCGGCGGCCTGTGCCGGGAGGAAGCGGCGCAGACGGAATGTGGGCCGGCGAAGAGCCATTTTAGCGATCAGCGCTCAGCATTCGGCATTCAGCTGGGAAACCAGGGCGGAAAGCGGACAGCTGAATGCCGACGGCTGAAAGCTAGATTGTAGCGATCGCGGGGTCGGGCGTCCGGACGGCCGATTCGAGCATCGCCTCCAGCCTCTCCCCGCCCCGCACGGCCTCGAGCTCCACCCGCAGGGTCGCGACGGGCAGCCGGAACGTCGAGGGGTCGAGCTTCGTCGCGTCCTTTTCCGTCGTGATGAGGGCCCCGGCCAGGAATTCCTGCGCCTCGACCTCGAGCCGGCGCGCCTCGGCCGGCCGGTAGACGTGGTGGTCCGGGTAGGCGCGGAACTTGACGACCTGCGCGCCCGCGGCCTCCACCGTCCGGCGGAAGGACTCGGGATTTCCGATGCCGCAGAATGCGTAGAGTCGCCGGCCGCGCACCCAGTCGGGGCCCCAGGTCCGGTTGTCCGAGAGGGTCCGCACCGCGACGGGCCGGTGCACGGTCTCCGCCACGGGGCGGTCGAGGCTCAGGCGGGCGATCTTCGAGCGCAGATCCTCGAGCTCGGCGGGAGTGACCTGGTCGGTGCGGGTCAGGACGATCATCTGGGCCCGGCGGAGGGCCGTCGGACGGTCCCGGAGCAGGCCGCGTGGAAGGAGACGGCCGTATCCGAAGGGATTCGTCGCGTCGACCGCGACGAGGTCGAGGTCCCGGTGGAGGCGGTAGTGCTGGAAGCCGTCGTCGAGCACGAGGGCGTCGGGATGGAATTCCGCGAGGGCGCGGCGGGCGGACGCGACGCGGTCGGGGTCGGCGTACCGGCGTATGTGCTCCGCGTCGCCGAGGAGGTCCTCGTCGTCGCCGCCGTCCAGCCGGCGGCCGTAGCCGCGGGCGAGGACGGCGACCCGCAGTCGACGGCGGGCGAGTTTCCGCGCGACCCACTCGACGAGCGGGGTCTTGCCGGTCCCTCCGACCGTGATGTTGCCGACGCTGATGACCGGCACCGGCAGGATGACCCGCCGGGCCAGACCCATGTTGTAGACCGACCGGTGCAGCGCGTGCAGGACGCCGTAGCCGACCGAGGCGAGCGAGAGGACGCCGCGCGCCAGCAGGGCGGCCGCGCCCTGGCGGCGGCCTTCGATCACGTCGCGGAGATAGGAACTCATGACGAACCCGATCTTAGCACAGGGAAAGCCAATAAACCAAAGCGGGGCCACACGGAAGTCATGAGTCGAGAGTCAGGAGTCGAGAAGTCCGAAAAGTCGCGGGTCCCGCGTCACCGGTCGCGATTCCAAGGCGGCGACTCGGGACGCGAGACGGGCGACTCGCGACTTCTTTTTTCGACTCCAGACTCCCGACTCATGGCACTCGACTTTCTGGTTTGTCCGGGAGCGAAGTTTGGCCTATAATTCTCGTGTCGAGGGAGAATCTGTGAAAATCAAGATCTGCGGCATCTCGGCGGCGAGCGACGCCGACCTCGCGCTGTCGGAAGGCGCCGATCTCCTCGGCTTCGTCTTTCTTCAGGGCCCCCGGCGGGCCGATCCCCGCCTCGTCCGCGAGATCGTCCGCCGACTTCCCACGGGAATCGAGGCGGTGGGCCTTTTCCGGAACCAGCCCCTCGCCGAGGTGCGTTCGATCCTGGGCGAGAGCGGCGTGACGATCGCCCAGCTCAACGGCTCGGAGCCGCCGGAGTTCGCCTCCGCGCTCGGCGTGCGCGTCATCAAGACATTCTCGACATTCAGCAAGCGCTCGCTCGAGGAGCTTTCGCGCTACGACGCCTTCGCCAGCCTCGCGGAGCCTGCTCGGGTGAGCGGCGCGCGCGGGAGCGTCGATCCCGACTGGGCCGTCTGCGCGAAGAAGTTCGGGCGGGTCCTGATCTCGGCCCCCGCGGGGCCCGAGGCGATCCACGACATGATCCACCGCGTGCGCCCCTGGGGCGTGGACGCGGGCACCTCGACCGACACCTCTCCCGGAGTCAAGGACGCGGGCCGCATCCGCGCCCTCGTCGCCGCCGTCCGCGCCGCCGACCTCGACACGCAGAAAATCCGCGTCACGGTGCGGTAGCCCGACCGGAGTCAAGAATAAGGAATCAGGAATCAGGAATCAGGAG
>DASXTT010000013.1:0-3462 GCA_036505255.1 Planctomycetota bacterium
CTCAAGAGCACGTTGCCTCCCGATCCCGAACCGTGATTGCCCGGCTGGTCCGCGGCCACGACATCGTCCCGTTCCAACAGGCGCAGGTTCTTCGCCGGCCCGCGATAGTCGATCCGGCCGACCAAGGGCGACCCGACCTCCGGGCAGCAGAACCACTCGGGATCGATGGGGAAGGGCGGGGGACCGGGCCAGTTCGCCACGTCGAGGAAGAAGCGGCGTCCGGTCCCGACGCGGTCCCATCCCCCGAGATGGAGCGGGTCCGAGGCCTGCACGGCGATGCCCACGCGGGAGAGCTGCCACAGGCAGGTCTCCCGATGGTGCGCCCGTTTCAGCCCGACGAGCCCCGCCGCCCCGACTCCCAGGACCGCCGCGACCAGGACCCCCAGAAGGATCCAGCTCCGGCGCTCCGTCGACACATCCACAATGACTAGCCTATCAGATTCCCATTGGAGATGGCAGTCAGCATTCAGCAGTCAGCCATCGGCCGGAGATTTGATCGCGAATGCGGTACCCGCTCCTGGTGATCCCGCCTCTGGCTCGCCGCTCGAAGCTTCAGAAGCTGGGAACCGGGATCTGGGAACTGGGAGCTACTTTACCGCCGCAAAGTACCCGTACTCCTTGATTGACTTCGCCTCGACCTTGATCGCCTTGCAGGACTCCAGGATGGCCCGCTGGAGCTGCACGTCCGTCTCAAGGTCGTAGTAGAAGGCCTTCTTGCGCTCGTCCTGGATCCGCTTGCGGACGAATTCCCGGACCAGCTCCCGCACCTCCTCCTTCGTGCACCGCGTGCTGAGCGTCGCGTACATCTCGTCGTAGCCCGGATACTTGGAGGGGTCCCCGTAGTCCATCACGGCAAGCTGCTCGAAGACATCCTTCTTTTCCGAGAAGCGCTTCGCCAGGTAGTCCTCGATCTTCCCGGACGCCCGGATCTTCTCGAACTCGTCCGCCTTCCAGAGGTCGCGCTCGGGGGAGGGGACCTTGATGTCGGGATCGACGCCCCCGACCTCCTTGTCCCCGACCTTTTCCTTGTCCACCGTCTTGCCGGAGGGGAGGTACCACTTGGCGATCGTGATCCGCGCCGCGGCGCCGTACTGCTTCTCCCCGCGCTCGTCGAGGATGGGCTCGCCGCGATCGTCCTTGATCACCTTCGACTCCAGGGGCTTGAGGTCCTGCACGCTTCCCTTGCCGAAGGTCCGCTCTCCGACGAGGACCGCCCGCTTGTAGTGCTGCAGCGCGCCCGCGAGGATCTCGCTGGCCGAGGCGGAGAATTCGTTCACGAGGACCACGACCGGGACGTCGGTGGGGACCTTCACCCGCACCCTGCCGGCCTCGTGCCGTTCCAACTCCTTGCCCCGGGCCCTCGTGGTGAGGATGAGCTGGTCCTTCTCGAGGAACATGCCCGCGATCTGGCGGGCCGTGCGGAGGTAGCCGCCCGAGTTGAACCGGAGGTCGAGCACGAGCGCCTTCATCCCCTGGTCGGAGAGCGCCTTGATCTGGTCCTCGATGTTCGTCCCCTTCAGGTTCTTCTCTTCGTTGAGGTCGCCGAACGTGGTGTAGTTCACGTAGCCGATCCCGCCGGGGAGGAGGTCGGACATGGTCGTTTCGAGCTGGACCTCCTCGCGCTTGATTTCGTAAGCGCGCGGCTCCTTCCAGCCGCGGCGGAAGACCTTGATCTTGACCAAGGTGCCGGGCTTGCCCCGGAGCTTGAGGATGAGCTCCGACTGCTCCCGGTCCGCGGTCGTCTCGCCCTCGACCTCGGAGATGATGTCGTTGGAGCGGAGGCCGGCGCGGTAGGCGGGTCCGGAGAAGATCGGCTCGCTGATGGTGAGCCACGAGACGCCGGCCGCGTTCTTGCGCATCTGGACGCGCGCGCCGATGCCGCCATAATGCCCCTCGAGCGCCTCCTTCCGGAGGTCGTCGATCATCTTCTTGTCGTAGTAGGCGGTGTGCGGGTCGAGGCTGGAGAGCATGCCCCGAGCGGCCGCCTCGATGAGCTTGTCGCGATCGATGAGCTTTTCGTCGTAGTAGAACTCCTTCAGCTTGGCGACGATCTCATCGAGGAGCTCGTAGGAATCGCCCCCCACGGGCTTGCGCCCCTCGGCGCGCTCGCGCTGGAGGCTGGCCGCGTCGTAGCGGAGCCACGCGCGCGCCAGCCGGCCGTTGTCGCCGGGCTGCTTCGCCATTTCCATGAGATGGCCGCGCGTCGCCTGGAAGACCTCCATCGAGGCGAGGGCGAGGGCCGCCTCGTCCTTCACGTCGCGCCGCGTGGTCTTTTCGAAGAGATCCCGGACCGGCTTCCGGGCGTCGAGCTTCCCGTAGAGGGCGTACGCGCCCCGGCACAGGTGGACGCGGACCAGGTCGTCGTCCGTCGCCCTCGCGGCCTCCATGAACTGGTCGCTGAGCTTCTCCCTGTGCTCCGGCGAGAGTTTCGGATCGGTTTCCACAAGGATCGCCGCGGCGTTCGCCGCGCGGGGCCGGGCGCCCTCCTGCTTCGAGTCCTTGGCGACCTGCAGGAGCGCCGAGAGGCCCTCGTCGCGCGCGTCGGCCCCGTACAGGGCGGCCCCGGCGGCGATCCGGACGTTGGCGTCGGCGCGGGTCAAACCCTGGCGCAGGGCCTCCAGCCCGTCGCGTCCCGTCTCGCGCAGGTCCCGGACGTCCTCCCAGAGGGCGGCGCCCCGGTTCTCCTCGATGCGGGCGAAGACTTTGTCGACCCGCGCGGAGGGGTCCTGGACCGCGGCGCTCCAGGAAGAGGCGGCGGCGACGAGCAGGGCGGCGGCGAGCAGGGCGGAACGGCGGACCATGGGGGACTCCTGTAATTGTGTGTGGACTGCGGGGCGACTGTACCCTTAAATTACGCCCGAATCAACACGCGGGGAATCCTGTTGAGACTCCTGGTCACCGGGGGCTGCGGCTTCATCGGGTCGAACTTCATCCGGTGGCTCCTTGGCGCCCGTCCGGACGCAAGTATTACGAACCTCGACGCCCTGACGTATGCGGGAAACCCCGAGAACCTGAAGGACGTCGAAGGGGAGAGCCGCTACGGTTTCGTCCGCGGCTCGATCGCGGACCCGACCCTGGTGGACGGGCTCACCGAGGGCGTCGACGGCATCCTCCACTTCGCGGCGGAAAGCCACGTCGACCGCAGCCTGTACGGGCCGATCGAATTCGCGCGGACCAACGTCGAGGGGACGACGGTGCTCCTCGAGGCGGCGCGGCGGAGGAAGGTGCCGCGATTCCTGCTCGTTTCCACGGACGAGGTGTACGGGTCGCTCCCCGACTCGGGCGTCTTCGTCGAGACCACGCCGCTCGCCCCTTCGAGCGCCTATTCGGCGAGCAAGGCGGGGGCCGACCTCATGGCCCTGGCCTACCGCCGGACCTTCGGGCTCGACGTCGTGATCACGCGCGGATCGAACAACTATGGTCCGTGCCAGCATCCGGAGAAGTTCATGCCACTCTTCATCA
>DASXTT010000014.1:0-3337 GCA_036505255.1 Planctomycetota bacterium
GCACGAGCGCGGGGAGGTTGAGCCCGCCCCGCTGGGCGCGGTCGATGAGGCTTTCGAGGATGAACGTCGCCCGCGCCTCGCCGTACGCGCGCATCAGGCCGTCGAACGCTTCCAGCCACTCGCGCGTTTCGGCCGGATCGATGTCGCGGGTTCCCGACGGCGGCCCCACGATGTGCATCGTGTGGCGGTCGACCTTGAGCTGAAGCGACTCGGGAGTCATGAGCCCAGGAATCCCTCATCCGCCTTCGGCGGACTCGGAATTCCTGATGAATCCTCGGTTCCAGAATTAGGAATTGCGAAGCCGCGATCCAACAGAGGCGGGTGAGCAATTCCTGTCATGAGCCCTTCATAGTGGCACAAGAGGGGGTCATGGGCAAGAGGGGACGGAGCGCATAACGCATGACGCATCACGCATCACGGAGAGCGTCAAGGGAGCGTGATCCGCTTGACGAGCATGGTTGCGTAGGAACCCCGGGGAAGGTCGAATTTGAGCCCCAGTTTCCGCCGGCCGGGGTAGAGGTCGTCCGCCGCCCAGGCTCCCTCGAGTCCCGCGGGCCGGAAGGTAGCGGCCCTCTCCCCCCGCGAGAAGAAATTCTCGCGCGGGTGGCGGATCCTCAGCGACTTCAGATCGAGCCCGACCTCTTGCAATGAGGACTCCACCCGGACGCGCATGCCTTCGTCGGCGATCCGCGCGCGCGCCGACGGCAGGGGCAGAACGGCCGCCTCGAGCGCCTTCCGCGAGGCCTCCTCCAGCCCGCGGAAGAACAGCACCCGGCCCGCCTTGAGGTCCACCGCGAACGTCCGGCCGGCGCCGCACGTGTCGCGGATCATCGAGGAGAGGAGGCGGTTCCACAGGAAGCTCTGGAACGAGGAGAGGTAGAGGCCGCGGAGGTCCGCGTGAATCCGCGCGAGGGCGCCGCGGAAATCGCCGGGCCGGTCGGCGAGGAAGGTCACGATGCTCCGGCGGTGCGACTTCGAGAGCGCCGCCTTGCACGCGGGCCAGTCGCCCCACCGGTCGCGCAGGATCTTCTTGTCGTCGCGGTCTTCGGGCCGGTCGTGCTCGTTCTCCTCCGCGAGCGCCAGCCACACCGCCCGCTCGTAGTTGCCCTCGCACCACGCCCGGCCCACGAACTCCCCCGACGGGCCGAGCGACCCGAACCGCTGGTCGTCGAAGTAGTTGGGGACCGGATCGCGGTCGAGCTCCTCGAGCGCCCCCCGCGCCCGCTCCTCCCCTTCGCGCGAAAAGTCGCGCAGGACGATCCGAAAGCGGTTCCCGACGATGTCCTTCGGTCCGAAGGGCCGGGCCGCCTGGCCGGCGTACTTCAGCTCCAGGTTCGATTGCTTCAGGCCCCGGGAGGGACCGCCGCGGATGGTGATCCACTGCGTCGTCAGGGCGTGCCGGTCCTTGAGGCCGCCGAACGAGATGACGTCGCGCGGGAGATTCCACCGCCGGGCGACCGCCTCGAGCGCCTCGGGCGTGCCCAGCGACCGCTTCGTGAGGGTGTAGAGGGCGAACGGCCCGCGGCCGGGGCGGAACTCCGTCCGCTCCTCGACCGTGAAATCCTCGGGGAGGCGCTTGACCTTCACTTCAACGGCAGCGTCTTGAAGTAGAACTGGTGGAGCATCGACTTGTGGTAGTGGTGGTGCGGCGCGCGCTCGAGGGGACGCGGCGCGTGGTCGTAGTCGAACTCGATGCGGGCCGCGGCGCGGTCCCCGGTCTCCATGAAGCACATCACGTGGCCGTCGTACCGGCCCGAGGGCTCGCGGCCGTCGATCTCCGCGCGGATATTGGCCGCCGCCACGGGCGCCTGCTCCTGCGCCGCGACGCCGGTCTTGGGAACCGCGAGGTCGGTCGCGTCCCCGATCGCGTAGACCCGGTCGCGCACCCGAAGCGTATGCGGGTCGGCCGGCACGAACCCGAGCGGTCCGGCGATGGGTGAATTCCTCAGAAACGGGGCCCCCGCATGGGGCGGCACCATGACGAGGAGGTCGAATTCGATTCCCGCTCCCGCCTTCGAGCGGAGGACCCCCGCCTCGACCGAGGAGGGCGCGAACCCGGTGACGACGCGGAACCCCTTTTCCTCGAGCCAAGGACGCGCCGCGGAGGCGATCTCCGGCCGGGAGAGCACGTTGTCGAGCGGCGAGAAATAGGTGAGCTCGCTTTTCTCCCTCACCCCGCGCTTCCTCAGCCACTCCTCGAAGAGAAGGGAGAATTCCACGGGCGTCGGCGGGCACTTGTAGGGATGGCTCGCGAAGCCGACCGCGACCCGGCCCCCCTTGAATTCCGAGAGCTTCCGCTGGAGCTGCTCGACCGCCGGCGGGCAGTGGAAATGATCGCCGTGGTCCCGCAGGCCGGGGACGGCGTGGTCGTACACCCGCGACCCCGTCGCGACGATGAGCCAGTCGTAGGAAAGCTCCCCGTCCTCCAGGGTCACGACACGGCGGTCGGGGTCGACACCCTTCACGCGCCCCACCCGAAGCTTCACCTCGGGCGCGAGCAGGGCGCGCTCGTCCTCCTCGAAATCGGCCGGCGATCCGCCGACGAACGGGAGGTAGAGGAGCATGGCCTGGTAGAGGTGCTTCCCGTGATTGTCGACGACGGTGACCTCGACGTCGCCGAACCGCGCGAGGTGGTTCGCGGCGACGGTGCCCCCGGCCCCGCCCCCCAAGACCACGACTCGTGCGCTTGTCATGGCGTGGCCCGCATGATCCGAATCTCGAAATTCGAATTTCGAATTTCGGGTTGCCTGCACGGGCTCGTCGAAAGAACCCGAGATTCGAGATTCGAACTTCGAAATTCGCCCTGGTCTTCCATCAATGAATCCTCGGTTCGAGCGGGAGCCCCGCGACGATCTCCGATTCCCGGGGGGCGAACTCCGCGACCCGCTCGCGGACCCGTTCCTCCCCCTCCTCCGCGGCCGCGAGCCCGAGGAAGAGCTCGTGGTGGCGGTCCTCGGCGCGCGCGAGCTCGGCGTAGAAGGCGCGCAGGTCCGCCGGAAGGGGCGCCTCCGCGAGGAGCCGGAACCGCTCGCACGAGCGGGCCTCGATGAAGGCGGACCGCACGAGGGAGTCGAGGAGCGACGCGTCCCCGAGAGTCCTCAGCCGTTTCACGTACCGGTCCCCGCGGATGCGGGTCAGCGTCCGGCCCCGGCCGCGCACCAGGGCGTGCACCCGGTCGAAGTGCTTCATCTCCTCCCGGGCAAGATCGGCCATCGATTCCGCCAGCGCGGGGCGCTCCGCGAACCGGACGAGCAGCGAGAGGGCCGTCGACGCCGCCTTCAGCTCGCAGTAGGCGTGGTCCACCAGGAGCGCGTCGAGATCGGAGCACGCGGCCTCG
>DASXTT010000015.1:0-8282 GCA_036505255.1 Planctomycetota bacterium
GAGGTCGAGCGGGAGGAGATCGAGTCCTTCCTGAAAGACCGCCAGCTTGAATTCCGCACCGACGCCACCAACGCGGACGTGTCGCTCACCCGGAACCGGCTGCGCCGGAAGCTCATTCCGATGATCGAGAAGGAGTTCAACCCGCGGGTGAAGACCGCCCTCGTGAAACTCGGCCAGACCGCGGGCTCGTTCTACCTCCTCCTGCGCGAGATCGCGGACGAGGTGTACGAGAATACGAAGATGCTCGGCGGGGAGGACGAGGTGTGCCTCTCGGTCGAGGAGTTCGCCAAGCTCCCGCCGGCGATCCAGACGCTCATCATCGACAAGGCCGTCCGCGCGGTCCTCGGGACGCTGCCGCACCTGAACTTCGAGCACTACCTCGAGATCATCTCGCTCTGCGGCGACCAGGGCTACGCGAAGGCGATCCGCCTCCCCAAGGGCCTGGAGGCGCGCCGCGAGTCGTACGTGCTTAAAATCTACCGTCCGAAGGAGGCGCCGCCGCCCCTCCGGTTCGCGGGCCAGAAGCTCAAGGTGCCGGGCTCCACGGTCATCCGCAAGCTCAACATCCGCATCGACGCGGAGGTGCTCGAAGGCAAGATCATCGGACTGAAGGATTACATCCGGAACAAGGACTACACCGAGGAGATCCTCGACCTCGACAAGATCGAAGGGCCGCTCACGGTGCGGGTCCGCAAGATGGGAGACACCTTCAATCCGCTCGGGGCCCGGGGCCGCACCAAGCTCAAGAAGTTTTTCATCGACGCCAAGGTGCCGAAGACGATGAGGGACCGCGTGCCCCTCGTGAGCGACAAGAGCAGGATCCTCTGGGTCGTCGGATACCGCCTCGCGGACGACGTGCGGATCACCGACGACACCAAGAAGGTGCTCAAGCTCAAGGTGAGCCGCATGTCGGAGGGAGCCGCCCCGTGATCACGCTGGACTACGCACCGGAGCGCGAGCGGATGGTCCGGGAACAGCTCGAGAAGAAGGGCATCCGGGACCCCCGGGTCCTCGAGGCGTTCCGGACGGTGCCGAGACACCTGTTCGTGAAGCCGTCGGACGCCGAATCGGCGTACGAGGACCGGCCGCTCGCCCTCGCGGAGGGACAGACGATTTCCCAGCCGTACATGGTGGCGCTCATGAGCCAGGCCCTCGACGTGGCGCCCGGGGTGCGCGCGCTCGAGGTGGGCACGGGCTCGGGCTACCAGGCCGCCATCCTCGCGGCGCTCGGCGCGCGGGTCTACACGGTCGAGCGGCTCCCCGGTCTCGCCGCCGAAGCGCAGCGACGCCTGGAGGCGGCGGGATTCACCGGGATCCATTTCCGGGTGGGGGACGGGACCCTCGGATGGCCCGAGGAAGCCCCCTTCGACCGGATCGTGGTGACGGCCGGAGCGCCCGACGTCCCCATCGCGCTCCTGTCGCAGCTCGGCGAGGGGGGGATTCTCGTGGTGCCCATCGGCGACGACCGGAAGCAGGACCTCGTCCGGTTCCGGAGGGGGGAAGGGCGCGTGACGCGGGAGCGCCTGTGCGCCTGCAGCTTCGTCAAGCTCATCGGGGCCGAAGGGTGGCCCGGAAACTGATCGCCCGCCCATGAGGACGCGCGCGGCGGCGGGACTCTTCGTCCTGCTTCTGACCGGCTGCCCGGGAGGGCCGCAAGTCCAGCCGGTCCCGGACATCGACCTCTCCAAAGCGCGGAGGCTCGAGTCCGAGGGAAAAATCCTCGAGGCGGTGGTGGAGTACGCGCGCCTCGTGCGGGACCTCCAGGATTCGGGCCGGAGCGACACCAAGGCGCGGGCGGCGTGGGCCCGGACGCTCGAGGCGCTGCGCCGGATCCGGTTCCGGGAGCGGCTCGCCCAGGCCCCGCCCGAGGTCCGGAAAAGCTGCGACAGCCTCGTGCCGTGGAACGTCCCGGCGGGGTACGCCTTCCTGAGCGCCGGCGCCGCCAGCCATTGGACGTACGTGCTGAGCGCGGGAGCGGAACCGCCCCTCCTCGCCGAAGCCGCGGGGGAGATCTCGCGGCTTCTCGCCGAGAAGCTCGACGATCCATCCCTCCGGAGAGGCCGGCTGGATCCCCCGGGGCCGGTCTCCGAGCGCCTCTACCGCCGCTCCCTGGCCGAGGCGGCCTCCGACTACGCTCTCTACGCGCTCGGCCGCACCCAGCCGCGGAACGCGGAGTGCGGTGCGCGGGCGGCCGGACTCCTGGACCGGCTCGCGACCGAGGTCCGGGCGCTGGCGGTCCAGCCCGGGGTCCGACCCGGCGCCGCGGCCTACTGGGAGGAGCGCGCCTCGGAGGCCCAGAAATGGGCCCTGGCCATCCGGTCCGATCCCGCGCGCTACGAGCTGTCGAACGACCTGCGCCAGGTCGTGGAGCGCGATCCCGACGGACTCTTCAGGCTCGCCACGGACCTCGCCAACGCCGCCAACCGGGAGATGAGCCAGCGGGGGGACGAGCAGGTCATCCTGGAGTCGCTCGAGCAGGCGCTGCGCCATTTCATCGCGGGGCGTGAGTGCCTCGTGGAGCCGTCACCGCTCCAGAAGCGGACGCTGGATATCCTGCCGATCACCGCGGACACGCTTCGCAGCGTAGGGTTCGCGAAGTGAAGCACCCTGTTTGGCTTCCGCCTTGAAGCTCACAGCCCAGCTGGGCGCTGGATGCTGGGACCGGGATGCCATACCCCTAATCCATTCGCGACCAACCCCCCGCCGGCGGCATCGGGTATTCGAACGTCGCGACGCCCGGGGGCAGGTTCGTCCCGGTGATGACGGAGGATGTCGTGGCCGCTCCGATCGTGACGGTCGCCTTGAAGTCGGCGGAGAGGTTCCCTTTGAAGATGATCCCGTCGTTGCACACGATGAAGGCCAGCCGGCCCGACCCGAACGAGCCCGGGAAAGCCATGAACCCGAACCGATCGACGTTGTGGCAGGCCCCCCAGTTCGCGTTGTTCGCCCCGTCGGTGTCAATCGGGAATGGCAGGTTCCCGGCGATGCTGACTTCATCGAGGAGCCGGACGTACCAGTAGCCCGATTTCGGCTTGAAGGAGACGAGGGCGGTCGCGACGGGGACGAACTGCGCGGAAGAGTAGGCGACGCCGCCGGCGAATGCCCCGTCGGCCGAGGCCACGGAGGAATCGAGGAGCCGGATGGCCGATCCGAACGTGAGAGGGGCCGGCGGCGGCGAATTGCCCACCTGGGGGGCGATCAGGCAGAGGCCCGCGACATCCCCCGTCCAGTAATCCGCGACGCGATTGCCGTCGCGATCATTGGACCGGAAGTCGGCCTCCGCGGTGACGACGGTCTTCAGCGAGGTGCTGGCGTTCCGCTCGTTGGCGGAGCGCTGGCTCGAAACGAGGCCGGGCACCGCGATCGCGGCGAGGACCGCGATGATCCCGACGACGATCACGAGTTCGATGAGCGTGAAGCCGCGGACGGGCCTGCGTGGCATTCTTTCCTCCGTGTACCCCTACACGGACCGCCCGGTCACATTGTAATAAAAAACCCCCGGCCCTGAGGCCGGGGGTTTCGAAGTCCCGTGAGAATCGACGGCTAGTCCATCTTGGAGCAGCCGATCGAGGGGGGAGCGGCCGGGAAGGTGCCCTGGCCCGACGCGCTCGACAGGGTGAACTCCGCCGCCAGGCCCGTGCCGGTCGTGGTGCTCGTCGAGTCCGTCGACGCGCCCGTCGCGCCGGTGAACGTCGCCACGTACGTCGCCGGCAGCTGGTACCGCCAGATCGTGTTGTCCTCGTTCACGATGAAGCAGAGCTTCCCCGAGCTGGACGAGGAGGGGGAGGCGATGAACGCGAACCGGTCGTTGTCGTGGGCCGCGCCGTAGAACTGGCCCGCGCCGTCCGTGTCCACCAGGAGCGTCGTCGACGTGCCGCCCGTCACTTCGTTGTGCAGGGCCCGGAAGAAATAACCCGCCTTCACGGAGCCGGTGACCAGCGAGCTGCCGAACTCGATGTTGCCGTAGAGCGCCTGGTCGGTGCGGCCGTCCGCGCCCGCGACCGAGGGCTCCAGGAGCTTGATGATGTTGCCCGCGGTGGCCGAGTCGGCCGGGGCGGCGGTGCTGGCGCCCGAGATCGGGATCATCCCGTACAGCGCGAAGACGTCGGCGGTCCAGAAGTCGCTGACGCGGTTGCCGTCGCGGTCGTTCGACCGGAAATCGGCCTGCGCCGTGGTGACCGTCTTGAGCGACGTGCTCGCGTTGCGCTCGTTGGAGGAGCGCTGCGCCGCGAGGAGACCCGGGATCGCGATGGCCGCGATCACCGCGATGATCGCGATCACGATCATCAGTTCGATCAGCGTAAAGCCCTTCTTCATCATGGCAGATCCGTCCTTAAAAAAAGGTTGTTTCCGTTTCCTAGTCCATTTTCGAACAGCCGATCGAGGGCGGAGCGGCCGGGAAGGTGCCCTGGCCCGACGCCGCCGTCAGGGTGAATTCAGTCGCGAGACCCGTGCCCGTGGTCGAGCTCGTCGAGTCGGTCGCCGCGCCCGAGGAGGCCGTGAAGGTGGCGAGATAAGTGGAGGGCAACTGGTACCGCCAGATCGTGTTGTCCTCGTTCACGACGAAGGCGATCTTGCCCGAGCTCAGCGAGAGGGGGTAGCTGATGAAGGCGAACCGGTCGTTGTCGTGGGCGGCGCCGTAGAACTGGCCCACGCCGTCCGTGTCGACCAGGAGCGTCGTCGACGTGCCGCCCGTGACTTCGTTGTGGAGGGCCCGGAACATGTAGCCGGCCTTCGTGGTGCCCGTCACCAGGGAGGTGCCGAACTCGATGTTGCCGTAAAGCGCCTGATCGGTGCGGCCGTCGGCGCCGGCCAGGGCCGGCTCCAGGAGCTTGATGACGTTCGACGCGGTCGCCGAGTCGGCCGGCATGGCCGTGCTGGCGCCCGAAATCGGGATCATCCCGTAGAGGGCGAAGACGTCCCCCGTCCAGTAATCGGTGACGCGGTTGCCGTCGCGGTCGTTGGAGCGGAAGTCGGCCTCCGCGGTCGTGATGGTTTTCAGGGAGGTGCTCGCGTTGCGCTCGTTCGAGGAGCGTTGGGCGGCCAGGAGGCCCGGGATCGCGATGGCCGCGATCACCGCGATGATGGCGATCACGATCATCAACTCGATCAGGGTGAAACCTCTCTTGTTCATGACGTTCTCCGTTTCCAGAGCCCCAGACGGGGCATGACCCCAACCACCAAGGCCTCCTGTACAGCAAGGGCCGTGCCATATTCCATGCATGAAAAGGAACCAATTCAAATGCAACACGTTACGAGCGAATCGGCCCCCCCGGTGGACCTCCACAACGCCGCATATGACAATTTTTGTCACCAATTCGGGGACCCTTCGGGAGCTTCCCGTTCCCCGTTTCCCGCATCCCGCCGCGCTCCAAGCTCCGAGCTGAGCGCCTCCGAAACGGGGCCCTTGGAGCTTGGCGCCGGCTCTGCTACATTCCGGCGGTGGAAGAGGCCTGGATCATCTCGGCAAAGCGAACGCCCATCGGCAAGTTCATGGGCGCCTTCTCCAAGACGACCGCCGCCGAGCTCGGCGCCGTCGCCGTCAAGGCCGCCCTCGAGGCTGCCGGAGCCCGCCCGGACCAGGTCGACGAGTTGATCTTCGGGTGCGCCCGACAGGCGGGCAACGGCCCCAACGTCGCCCGCCAGGTCGTGCGCCGATCCGGCCTCCCGGACTCCGTGCCCGCCTTCACTGTCAACAAGGCCTGCGCGTCCGGACTCAAGGCGATCACCCTCGCGCGCCAGGCGATCGCGCTCGGCGAGGCCGATATCATCATCGCCGGTGGCACGGAGAGCATGTCCCGCGTCCCCTTCCTCCTCGACCGGGCCCGGGCCGGCTACCGATTGGGCCACGCCGAGCTGATCGACGGCATGTATCGCGACGGCTTCCTCTGCCCCCTGTGCGGACAGGTCATGGGGGAGACCGCCGAGAACCTCGCCGAAAGGCACGACATCCCTCGGGAGGAGCAGGATCGGTACGCCGCGGAGAGCCAGAACCGCTGCGAAGCCGCGCGCAAGGCGGGCCGTTTCCGCGACGAGATCGTTCCGGCTCCCGGGATTTCAAGCGATGGGTCGAAGATCACGGTCGAGGCGGATGAGCACCCGCGCGACGGCGTCACGCCCGCGTCGCTCGCCAGGCTTCCGCCGGTCTTCAAGCCGGGCGGCACCGTCCACGCGGGCAATTCGAGCGGGATCACCGACGGGGCGGCCGCCGTGGTCGTGGCCTCGACCCGCATGGTGAAACGATTGGGGGTGAAGCCCCTCGCGCGGATCGCCGACTCCGCGAGCGCCGGAGTCGATCCGAAATACATGGGCATCGGTCCGGTGCCGGCGATCCGGCGACTCGAATCGCGCGGCGGGTGGTCGCTCGACCAGTCGGAGCTCATCGAGCTGAACGAGGCGTTCGCGGCCCAGGTCCTGGCATGCGATCGCGAACTGAAAATGGACCGGAGCCGCCTGAACGTGAACGGCGGGGCCATCGCGCTGGGCCATCCGATCGGCGCGACCGGGGCGAGGGTCGTGGTGACCCTCCTGCACGAGATGAAGCGGCGCGGCGCGAAGCACGGCCTCGCGACGCTCTGCGTCTCCGGGGGACTGGGAATGGCCGTGCGCTTTGAGGCACCCTGATCATGGACTTCGACAAACTGCAGGAGCGGGTGGGCAAGCTGGAGAAGCACGTCAAGGGCTTCGCCAAGAGCGACGTCAACGCGCTCAAGGCGTTCGCCGAGGGCGTGAGGAACATCCTGATGGACTTCCTCAAGGACCGGAAAGAGCCGGTGCGGCCGGGCCACCTCTTCCGGGACGCGGGCGCCAAGAACATCGTGCCGGGGGACATGGCCGGGATCGGCGACAACCTGCTCATCCGGTGGGCCGGCCGGGTCACGCCGAACGACCCCAAGGCCGTGGCGGACGATGCCGCCCAGATGAAGGATCTCGCCGATCGCTTGCTCCCGGTCCTCAAGGCGTATCAGAAAGAAGATCCGAAGCCGTGACCCTCGCTTTCGACGCGCAACGGACGACGCGTGACCCGTGACTCTTCGGACTTCGACTCTCGACTTTCGACGCTAGACTCGCGACTTCCTCCTTGGATACACTGTCGCCTCTTCAAGGGTTCCTCTCGTGACCATCGCGACCGTCGGCGTCGTCGGGTGCGGCCTCATGGGCTCGGGGATCGCCCAGGTCTGCGCCCTGAAGGGGTACCGGACGATCGTCCGCGAGGTCAACGAGGAGCTTCTCTCCCGCGGACTCGGCCGCATCCGCGCCTTCCTCCAGGAGGGGGTCAAGCGGGGCAAGGTCGCGCAGGCCGACGCGGACAAGGCCCTCGCCAACCTTTCGGGCACGATCAACCTGGCCGATCTGAAAGACTGCGACCTCGTCATCGAGGCCGTCGTCGAGGACCTCGAGGAGAAGCGCAAGGTCTTCGCGGAGCTCGACCGCGTCTGCAAGCCGGGGGCGATCCTCGCGAGCAACACCTCGAGCATCTCGATCACCGCCATCGGGGCGGCGACGAAGCGCCCCGACCGGGTCCTCGGGATCCACTTCATGCAGCCGGTCCCCATCATGAAGCTCGTGGAGATCGTACGACCTGAGACGGCGTCGGACGCGACCTATGCCGAGGCCCGGAAGTTCGCGGAGTCCATCGGAAAGACGACCATCACGGCGAAGGACACGCCGGGATTCATCGTGAATCTCCTGCTCGTGCCGTACCTGTGCGAAGCGGTGCGGGCCGTCGAATCGGGGCTCGCGACGAAGGAGGACATCGACACCGGCATGGAGCTGGGATGCGGAATGCCCATGGGCCCGATCAAGCTCATCGACTTCGTCGGGCTCGACACGGCGCTCCACATCGCGGACGTGCTGTACGAGGAGTTCAAGGACCCCCGATACGCGGCGCCGCCGCTCCTGCGCCGGCTCGTCCGGGCCGGACGCTTCGGGAAGAAATCGGGCGCGGGATTCTACGACTATGCCGGCAAGTAGGTTGATCCTCGCGGCGCTCCTTCTCGCGGGGGCCCAGGAGAAGGAGAACAAGCCCGCTCCGACGGTACGCCTCCGCCTCTCCTCCGAGCGGCGCCTCAACCCCTCCAGGGAGATGCCGGTCCGGTTCACCATCGAGAACGCCACGGAGGGCGACCTCGAGATCGACGAGCCGGCCGACTACCTCGACGGGCTCGAAATCCTGGACGGCGACGGCAAGGTGCTGAAGAAGTTCGGCGCGGGATCGGCCAAGAAACGGACGGTGAAGGTCGAGAAGGGCGGGTTCATCGGCCGCGTCCTCGACATCACGC
>DASXTT010000016.1:0-4952 GCA_036505255.1 Planctomycetota bacterium
TCTCCCTCCCCGTGGGATGGGAGACTTCCAAGAGTTCCGGACAGGTTTTCTTCCGCGTCCAGGCCCCTGCGGGGACGGTCACGGACGGGGCCGCGTGGCTCAGATACCACGACTCGAATCACCCGGTGTCCCTCGCCTTCCTCACGGAGAATTTCAGGAGCCACGCGAAAACCGAATACCCCGGGTACGAGCAGGCCTCGGAAAACAGCACGCCGGTAGGGGGATTCCCGGCGTACCGGTGCGTCTTTTTCGCCAAGGCCAAGGACGGGCGCGAGCTGGTCTTCGTTCACACGGTCATCCAGCGGCAGCTGCAGGAGTACTTCATCCTCGACGCCGTCGCCGCCAGGCGGGAGAAGGACCGGATCGTGGCGCTGGCGGACAAGATGCTCGGAACTTTCCGCAGCGGCCTGACCCCGTCCCGGGACCGTGAGGGTCGGATCGCCCGGACCGCGGCGACCCTCAAGGCCGCCCCCGCGCGACCCGGCCTCGCCGGGACCCAGTGGCACGAACTGATCGTCGCGAAGCGGAAACTGGGCTGGCAGAAGTCCGTGCTCCGCGAGGCGCGCGTCGAGGGCGCCCCGGGATGGGAATTCGAGGTGGAACTCCGCCAGGAAGATGTCGACGGGGGTACGCGCGTGGACGCGGCGAAGGGGTCCTTCACCGCCGACGGCTCGGTCCAGCACGTCGACTTCCACCGGGTGGTCGAAACGCCCAAGGATCCGCGCGTGGAAGTCCGGGAGTCGGCCTCCCTCATCAAGGGAGAGTACCGGGCCATGCGGGAGTTCCTCGACATGAAGGTCGAGAAGAAGTTCGCCGCGGCGGAGGGGACGATCCTCGGCGACGTCGCCGTCACGATGCGCCGCCTGCTCGCCCTCGCGCCCCCGGGGAAATACGCCCTCCGGATCCTCGAGCCGTTCCGGGATTTCCCGACGGTCGAGGAGTGGGAGATCGCGCCGCCGGGCCGCATCCGCGTGGACGGCGTGGAGCGGGAGCTGGTCACCGCCCTGGCCACACCGGCGCGGCAGGACCCCTGGGAATACCTGTTCGAGCCCGACGGGACGCTCCACCGCGCCAAGGGCCCGAAAGGAGTGATGATCCTGAGACATTGCACCGAAGATGAAGCCAGGAAGCGTTGAGGCCCGCACGGAGATGAATCCATGATGGCGCTGGCGGCCGCGGCGGTGCTGCTCGCCCTGAACGGCGGGGATGGCTCGGGCCCGGAGCTCGAGCTGGACCGGCTCCTGCAGAAATTCGATCTCGCGCGGGCGTCGGAGGCGGCGACGGGACGCGAGACGCTTCGCGGCCCCGGCCTCACCCTCTGCTTCGCGCCGGGACTCCAGGTGGCCCTCGTCAACGGCGAGGCGGTGCCCCTGAGCGCGCCCGTGGCCATCGCCGGGGGAAGAATCCGCCTGCCCGCCGACCTCGCGGCGGTGATCGAGCGGCTCGGATCGCCGCGGACCGCGGCGCCGTCGGCCCCGGAACGCGAGGCCGCGCCCCGCAAGGGGGTCCCGATCGGCCGGCCCTTCAAGATCGTGATCGATCCCGGGCACGGAGGCATCCACACCGGATGCCAGGCCCGCGGCGGCTACTACGAAAAGGACGTGACCCTCGACGTCTCCCGCCGCCTCCGCGGCCTCCTCGAGGCGATGGGGGTGGAGGTCGTTTTGACCCGGGAAGCGGACCTGCAGTTCTCGGAGGACGTGGACGAGGACCTCATGAGGCGGGTCCGCATCTCCGACCGCGCCCGGCCCGATCTCTTCCTCTCGATCCACTGCAACTGGGCGCGCGATCCCGAGGTGCGCGGCTTCGAGGTGTACGTGTCGCGCGACCCCAAGCCCGACCACGGGTCCTCGCGCCGGCTCGCGGGGGAAATCCGTAACGCGTTCCGGGCCGGGCTGGACACGGAGGACCGGGGAATCAAGGAGGCGGGTTTCAAGGTGATCAAGCACACCGAGGCGCCCGCGGTCCTCGTCGAGCTCGACTTCATTTCAAACCCGACCATCTCCCGCCGCTTCGGGGACCCGGACCACCGGGAAAAGGTGGCGGAGTTGCTCGCCGACGCGGTGCGTCGGTTCGCCGTTCGTTAGCTCCCAATCTGGCTTCGCATCGTTTCGCACTGTAGATTACGGCATCCCATGAGACGGCTCCTCCTTGTCCTCGCGGCGACCCTGGCGTCGTGCAGCTCCGCCCCCTCGCCGGACCTCGCGAGTTCGGACCCGTACGAGCGATACCTTGGGGCGCTGGAGGCGGCCGCATCGGGCGATGCCGCCGAACAGCGGAAGGTGGAGGCCCTTCTTCGGGATCCCGATCCGCTCGCCCGCACCGGGGCCGTGGTCGCCATCGCCGCGTCCCGGCGCTCGGAGGCCCTGGGACTTCTGACGCCCATGCTCTCGGACCCGGAGCCGGGGGTGCGCTCGGAGGCGATCCGGGCCGTGGCCGCGCTCAAGAATCCCGTTTCGGTCGCCCCCCTGGCGGCCCTTCTCGCCTCCGATCCCGTCGTGGAATCGAGGCGGACGGCCGCGATCGGCCTGGGCTCGTTTCCGGACGCGCCCGAGGTGCGGGCGGCCCTGCTGGCGGCGATGGCCGACAAAGAGGCCGGGGTGGCGTACAACGCCTACCGGAGCCTCATCCGCGTCACGGGCCGCGAGGACCTGCCGCGGGCCAAGTCGGAGGCCGAAGAGGCCTTGAAGCGCTCATGAGGCCGCTGACGACTGAATTCCTCCGCCGGTCTTTCGCGTACGACGGGACCCAGATCGGCCCGCTGTGGGCCTACCGCGAACTGGGGCGGCAGGGCGACAGCCTCATCGCCTTCGTGGGCCGCTGCGCCATTCCCCTCCGCCACATGATCGACCTGGACGATGTGCGGCGCCGGGCGCGCATCGCCAGCCCCCGGATGCTCCACTTCATCGCGGAGCACTTCGACGTTCCCCCGGATCTCGAGAAGGCCGTGCTCCGCCAGCGGGTCTTCGCGACGCTCGCCCTCGAGACGCTTCGCGGCCGGTGCGACGCGCGGCTCCGCCGGGAGGGCGACGACCTCTTCACGGCGCGCCGGGAAAAGCTGAGCATCTCCGTGGCCGCCGCGACCCCCGTCTCGACCAAGTTCCACTTCGGCATCAACGTCGTCCGGGCGACCGGCGTGGGAGTCGCGACGGCGGGACTGCGCGACCTCGGAGTCGAGCCGGCGCCCTTCGCGGAGGCGCTGCTGGAGGCCTACCGGCGGGAGATGGAGGGGGTCCTCGACGCCCGGACGCGAGCGCGAGGCGCGCTGTGACGCGCGCTCGCGCCGCTCCCGGCTTCCAGCTCCCAGCTTCCAGTAGCGGCAAGCTGGAAGCCGCCGGCAGCGGGAGGCGGGTAGCTGGGGGCGGCGCGGCCATCTCATGAGCGCACGCGCAAAGGCCGTCGCGGTCACGGCGCTCCGTATCGCCGTCACCGGGGGATCGCTGGCGCTCGCCCTGCTCCTGATCGACTTCTCCGACCGGACCCTTTTTCATCTCAAGTCTGGAGAGCGGGTCGAGGCCGTCTCGTCGCGGCAGGTCGGGGATCAGATCTACGCGACGCTGCCCGACGGCACCTATTGGGCCTTTCCGGAGGCGGATGTGAAGCGCCGCGAGGACCGGCCGGGGATCGTCGGGGTCGTGAAGCGTGCGGACCCGGCGGCGGCGCTCATCGTGGTGCCGGCGCTGCTCGCGGTCTACCTCGTGCAGGCGCTCCGCTGGCGGGTGCTGTTGCGGGCGAACGGCTTCGAGATCCCGTTCGGCCGCGCCTTCCTTGTCACGTGGGCCGGAATCTTCTTCAACCAGATCCTGCCGGGGTCGGTGGGGGGCGACGTCGCCAAGGCGCTGATCGCGTCCCGGGGCGAGGCCCGGAAGGCGGGACTTTTCGGGACGGTCCTGCTGGACCGGCTGGTGGGGTTGGGGACGATCATCGTCATTGCCGGTATCGCGGTCGTGCCCGTGCTGGATCGTCCCGCCCTGCGTCCGGTGGTCTGGCTCATCGTGGCGCTGATCGGCGGCGGGGCCCTCGGGGCGTTCGTCTATTTCAACCCGGCCCTGAGGCGCTGGCCGCGGGCGCAGAGGCTTAAAAACGCACTCCCCTTCCGGAAGTCGGTGGAGGATGTCGACGACGTCCTCAAGACCATGCACCACGCGCCGAGGGCGATCTTGGAGGGAGTGGCGCTGTCGGCGGTGGGGCAGGCCGTCACCATCCTGGCGATTTATGGCTTGGCGGTGTCGCTGGGGGTGGCCGATCTTCGGGTGGGCGACTTCTTCCTGATCCAGCCGATCATCTTCCTGGTTACGGCGGTCCCCGTTTCGATCGGGGGGTGGGGAGTCGAGCAGTTCGCCTCGGTCCATCTGTTCGGGATGGCGGGGATGGCGCCGAACGAGGCGATGGCATTGTCGGTGCTGTACAAGCTGGCGACGCTGGTGGTCTCGCTCCCGGGGGGTCTTCTCTTCGCGGCGGGGGCGACCCGATCCCGCATGAAAAATGCGGCCCTTCCGTAACTCCCTGCCGGCAAATATGTTCAGACATACGCTCACATTCGAATCCGACGCACTTCGGCCGTCGGAAAGGGTATAATCTCTCCCCGGGTCGTGGTGGGGGTGGCGGAGGTTCGGAGTTCCTTTCCTTTCGAGTCTCAATCTATCCCCATGGGAGTCGCGGAAGATGTCGGAGTCTGAGCCTGTTTCCAAAACCAGGATCTGGGGCGACTACGAAGTCTACCTCGACCAGGTGATCGGCCGGGGCGGCATGGGAGCCGTCTATCGCGGCCGCCAGATTTCCCTCAACCGCAACGTCGCCGTCAAGATCCTCCGCAAGGACATCACGAGCAGCGAGGATGCCGTCCGCCGCTTCCAGCGCGAGGCGGGGCTCCTCGCGAACCTGATCGACAGCCACGTCGTCCAGGTCTACGGCGCCGGCGAGGGCGACGCGGGCCACTTCTACGCGATGGA
>DASXTT010000017.1:0-3578 GCA_036505255.1 Planctomycetota bacterium
CCACTCCTTCTGCGCGATGTACTCCTTGAGCATGTCGTTCTGGATCGTGCCCCGGAGGCGGTCCGGCTTCACCCCCTGGCGCTCCGCGCAGGCGACGTAGAATGCGAGCAGGATGCACGCCGTCGGGTTGATCGTCATCGACGTGGAAACGTCCGCCATCGGGATGCCGTCGAAGAGCGTCTCCATGTTCTGGAGCGAGCAGACGGCGACCCCCTCCCGCCCCACCTCGCCCCTCGAGCGCGCGTGGTCGCTGTCGTAGCCCATGAGCGTCGGCATGTCGAACGCGATCGAGAGGCCCGTCTGGCCGTGCTCGAGGAGATACTTGAACCGCTCGTTCGTGTCCCGCGCCGTCCCGAAGCCCGAGAACATGCGCATCGTCCAGAGCCGGCCCCGGTACATGTTCTCGTAGGGGCCGCGCGTGAAGGGAAACGACCCCGGCGCGCCGAGGTCGCGCTCCAGGTCCCAGTCCTTGAGGTCGAGCGGCGTGTAGAGGATCCGGTCGTCGGGAACGACGGTGAGCGGAAACCGCGACCGCTTTTCGGGCTTGACCTTGGAAACCGCGTCCTTCCAGGTCTGCAGGGACTTTTCGAGGTCGCCGTTGCCTTTGCTCATCGACCTCTCAGGGCCTCCCGCACGAGGAGTTCCGCGGCTTGATAGCTGGACCTGGAGTGATTTAACACCTCCTTGGCGAGGGATTCAAGCCTGCCGGCCGCCCCGTCCTCCTCCCAGAGGTTGCGCTCGATCATGTACTCGACGAGGCTCCGGAGCCGCCGGACCATGTTCTCGGCCCGCCGCCGCCCGAACGCCCCATCCTGGCGGCGCTCGGCGACGTACTTGTCGACCGCCTCGAGCAGCTCGGGAATCCCCTTCCCCCGGAAGGCTTCCGAGTGGAGGATCGGGATCTCCTTCCCCCGGCGGTTCGGGCGGAGGTCGAAGGCCCCGCGCAGGTCGCGCTCCAGGTTGTCCGCCCCCGCGCGGTCCGCCTTGTTGATGAGCACGAGGTCGGCGATTTCCATGATCCCCGATTTCATCGCCTGGATGCCGTCCCCGGACTCGGGCGTCAGGATCACCACGGTCACGTCGGTGGCGCGGGCGATTTCGATCTCGGACTGGCCCACCCCGACCGTCTCGATGAGGATCCGCGACACGCCGGAGGCGTCGAGGACGTCGGCGGCGTCCTGCGTGGCGCGCGACAGGCCCCCCGTCGTGCCGCGGGTCGCCATCGACCGCATGAAGACTCCGGGATCCTCCGTCGATTTGCCCATCCGGATCCGGTCGCCGAGGAGGGCCCCGCCTGTAAAGGGGCTCGTGGGATCCACGGCAATGACCCCAACTCGCTCGGAGCGGCCCCTTAGGATCTGGACGAGGGCGTCGATCGCGGTCGATTTTCCCACGCCGGGGGGGCCCGTGACGCCGATCCGGACGGCACGACCCACGAGGGGCGCGAGGGCGTCGAGGAGGTCCCGGCCCTCGGGGGCGCCGTTTTCGACCGCCGAGATGGCGCGGCTCACGGACAGGGGATCGCCTTTCTTGACGCCTTCCACGAGATTCACAGTTCGGATAGTAGCACGGGGTCAGGGGTTGGTCTAATCTGGGGGGCAAGCGGCCGGCTCCCGGCTTCCCGCTTCCGGTGGGGAGCCGGAAGCAGGGAGCGGGGAGCTTTTCATGGCATCGCCGGAATTGCCTCGGCTTGGAGTTTTCGGTGGGAGTTTTAATCCGATACACATCGGCCACCTCATCCTTGCCGAACGCGCGGTGGAGGAGCTGCGGCTCGACAAGGTGCTCTTCGTGCCCAACGCGGTATCCCCCTTGAAATCGGCCGAAACGTACGTTTCCGGCCGCGACCGCCTGGCGATGGTCCGGGCCGCGATCCGGGGCAACCGCCGGTTCGAGGCGCTCGACGACGAAATCCGGCGGGGCGGCGCCTCCTACACTTTCGACACCGTGCGCGCCCTGTCCGACAGGACTTCTGCTAAACTGTACTTTCTGATCGGAACGGACGCCGTGGCGGACCTCGATCGCTGGCACCGCGCCCGGGAGCTGGCGCGGATGGTGACGTTCGCGCTCTTCCGGCGGCCCGGAAGTCTCGGCGCACAGCCGCCGCCGTGGGCGGGTGGGTGGGTGGAAGTCGCCGCGCCCCTGATCGAGATCTCTTCCAGCGAGATCCGGGACCGGATCCGGAGCGGCCGGTCGGTGCGGTACCTCGTGCCCGACGCGGTGGCGGCGATCCTTCGGAAACGCCGGTTGTACCGGAGCCCATGATACAACTCGTCGTCCGGGCCGAAGCGGTCTTCGAGCGGGCCTGCACCACTGCGGGCGAGATCCTCCTGCTCCTGTCCGACACCGTGCGCGCGCTCAGGGACATCCGCCGGCGCGTCGGGGAGATCGTCAACCAGTCCTTCCGTGCGACCTACGGGAGCCTGCCCGTCACCGTCCTCACCGCGCTCTTCTCGGGCATGATCCTCGCCTTCCAGACCGGAGTCGAACTGCAGAAGTACGGTCAGGCCGCGACGATCGGGTGGGTGGTGACCGCCTCGATGTGCCGCGAGATGGGCCCGGTCATGACCGCGATCGCCCTCGCCGGCCTCATGGGCTCCAGCTACGCGGCCGAGCTGGGGACGATGAAGGTCTCCGAGGAGATCGACGCCCTGCAGGTCATGTCGATCGATCCCATCCGGTTCCTCGTCATGCCCCGGGTCGTGGCGCTCGTAGCGGCCTCGATCAGCCTGACCGTGCTGGTGAACGTCATCGGCATCATCGGCGGAGGGCTCGTCGGGAAGGCGTACTTCAACGTCGGTTTCGAGGTCTATTTCACGAACGCCCAGGACATCCTGAAGTTCCGGGACATCTGGGTGGGCCTGCTGAAGGCGACCTGCTTCGGCCTCTCGACGGCGATCGTCGGCTGCAACCAGGGGCTCGCCACCACCCAGGGCGCCGCCGGGGTGGGCCGGTCCACGCAGAAGACCGTGGTCATCTCCTTCGTTCTCGTCCTCGTCCTGGACCACCTCATCAACGCGCTGGTGCAGATGGCCGGCGCCATGGGGGCCGACGTCGCATGAATCCCGAGCCGACGATCCGGAGCGGCCCGGCCGACGCGGGACTCCAGCCCTCCCTGAACCTTCCCGGGGCCGGGCCGGCGGGGACTCCCATCATCCAGCTGGTCGACCTCCACAAGAGCTTCGGGGGGAAGCCGGTCCTGCGGGGGCTGTCCCTCGACGTCTTGCGGGGCGAGACGCTCTGCGTCATAGGGGGCTCGGGAACCGGCAAGAGCGTCACCTTGAAGCATGTCGTGGGTCTGCTGCGCCCCGACCGGGGCACGGTGATCATCTGCGGCACGGACATCTTCGCCGCGGACAACGGCCAGCTCGGCGAGATCCGCAAGAAAATCGGTTTCCTCTTCCAGGGCGCCGCGCTCCTGAACTCGCTGAACGTCTTCGAGAACGTCGCCCTCCCCCTCCGCGAGCACGAGCGGCTGCCCGAACCGGAGATCCGGCGGCGGGTCATGGAAAAGCTCGAAATGGTCCACCTCACCGACGCCGCGGACAAGATGACCGACGAGATCTCGGGGGGCATGAAGA
>DASXTT010000018.1:0-5482 GCA_036505255.1 Planctomycetota bacterium
CGGTCTCCGGCTTGGGTCGAGACGGGGGGCGCCCCCCGGTTCTACGGAATCCCTTACAAGCCCCGGACGTAACGTGGAAGGCTAATCCCTGCGCGATTTGGTGTCAAACTTTTGGGAAGGAGTCCGCTTTCCGCTCTCCGCGAACGGCGGACAGCGGGCCCATCCTCAGAACGTCTCGATCGACTCCGGGGCCAGGATGTCGTCATAAGTCTGCCGACGGGTGATGAGGCGCGCGGCGCCGCCCGCGACCAGCACCTCGGCCGGCCGGGGGAAGGTGTTGTAGTTCGACGACATGACGTACCCGTAGGCGCCCGCCGAGAAGACCGCCAGGAGGTCCCCCCGCTTCACGGGCGGAAGCCGCCGGTCCTTCGCGAGAAAGTCGCCGCTCTCGCAGATCGGCCCCACCACGTCGCAGGCCACCGCGGGCCCCGTCCACTTTTCCTCGTCCGGCGCCTCGCCCTGCACGGCGGGGTCCGTCGCCGCCGGCCAGATCCGGTGGTACGCCCCGTAGAGCGCGGGCCGGATCAGGTCGTGCATCCCCGCGTCGCAGATGACGAACCGCTTGTCCCCCGACTCCTTCACGTAGAGGACTCGGGTGAGGAGGATCCCGGCGTTGCCGACGATGAACCTCCCCGGCTCCAGGAGGAGCTTCAGCCTCGTCTTGAGGAGCAGGGGCATGCACGCCGCCGCGATCTCCGACGCGGGCCGCGCCGCCTTGTCCTTGTACCAGATGCCGAATCCGCCCCCCATGTCGAGCCACTCCAGCGGGTGGCCCAGCGCCCGCGCCCCGGGCAGGAACTCGAGCACGCGCTGAAGCGTGTCGACGTAGGGATCCACCTTCGTGATCTGGGACCCGATGTGCACGTGCAGGCCCGCCATCCGGAGGTGCCGGTACCCGCGCGCCGCCTTCAGGACCTCCCCGGCCCGCCGGAGGTCGACCCCGAACTTCGTCTCGCGCTTGCCCGTCGAAATGTAGACGTGCGTGTCGGGGTCGACGTCGGGATTGATCCTCAACGCGACCTCCGCCTTCTTCCCCAGCTTGCCGGCGAGCCGGTCGACGTTCTCCAGCTCCTCCTCGCTCTCGATGTTGAAGAGGAGAATCCCCGCCCGCAGGCCCGCGATGATCTCCTCGTCGGTCTTCCCCACTCCCGCGTACACGATCTTCTTCGGGTCGGCCCCCACCTTGAGCGCGCGGTAGAGCTCGCCGCCGGAGACGACGTCGAACCCCGACCCCTCGTCGGCCATGAGCCTGAGGATCGAGAGGTTCGAGTTCGCCTTCACGGAATAGCACAGGATGGGATCCCACGGCTTGGGGGCGGGAGGGGTGAAGGCCTCGCGCAGTTTCCGGGCGTGCTCCCGGATGGTCCGCGCGGAGTAGACATAGAGCGGCGTCCCGTGGGCCCGCGCGAGCCCCTCCACGTCCGCCTCCTCGCAGAGAAGGCGGCCGTGGCGGTAGGAGAAATAGTCCATGGGGGGGTCCGGTATATCACGGCGAGGCGAAAAAAAACAGGCCGGCGGAGGTCGTCCGCCGGCCTGTCGGAATTCCCGGTCCGGTCTACTTCGCGCCGTCCTTCTTGGGCTCCTCCTTGGCCGGCTCTTCCTTCTTCCAGCTCTTGAGGAGGCCGCCGAGCTCGGTCTTCAGCGCCGCTCCCGCCTTCGGGAGGGCGATCTTCTTCAGCGTGGCGCCCTTCGAGTCCTCGATCCGCGGATCGACGACCCACAGCGCGGGCACCGCGGTGATCCCGAGGGCCTTCGCCTCGTCCGACTTGGGGTCGAGCGTCTTCTGGACCCAGACGAACTTGTCGTACAGCTCGGCCAGGGGCTGGGCCGAGAACCCGTCGACGGCGGCATCCGACTTGGCGCCCCCGTCGCGGTAGACGACGAGGAGGGGCTTGGACTCCTCCTTCGCCTTCGCCGTGGCGGTCTCCATCGACTCCGCCCATTTCGGCGCGCGGTTGTATTTCTCCGCGATTTCGTTGAACTGCTTGATGAGGCCGGCGGAGTCCCGCCCTCCCACGGCCACCTTGGCGCCGTCCGGCTTGAGGAACAGGAGCGTGGGGCTTCCCGTCACGCTGTACTTCTTGAAGACGGCGTCGTGCTTCCCCGCCCAGACCATGATCCGGGTGAGCTTTTCCGAGGCCTTCACCACGTCATCGTCGCTGAACGCACCTGCGCTCAATTGTGCGCAGGGCGGTCAACCGTCCATCGTGAAGTAGAGGAAGATCGCCCGTCCCGTGTCGTTGCTGCGGGCGACGAGCGCGTCGAACTCCTTCGGATTCTTCGGCTCGGTCCACTTGATCTTGCCGCCGTGTTCCCCGGCTTTCGCCGCCAGCCCCGCCGCGAAGGCGATCGCGAGGACGGCGTAGGATGCGCGTTTCAGCATGAATGTTCTCCCTGACAGTATCTTCACAATATACGACGCGCCCGCCCCGCGCGTTCCCGAAATCAATGGCACGGATAGAAGAGGTCGAACGACGGGCTTCCCGTCAGCGCCCAGAGGGCGACGAGATGGTGGAGCGCGTCGCTCAGGACCAGCCCCGCCCCGACGGCGGAAAGCCGGTCCCAGGAGCCCGGGAACTTCGCCCTCCATAATGGAGCCGAGGCGAGGATCGCGAGCCCGACGTAGCCGTGGTGGATCCGGAGCCCGAGCGTGAAGGAGGCGAGCCCCGCCGTGGCGACGGGCGACTGGAGCCCCGCCCCGAGGCGCAGGCCCAGCGTCATGGCCTCGAACAGGACCGTCAAACCCACCGCCAGGAGGATCCAGGCGGTCCGGGGATTCGAGGGGGCATGAACACGGGGGTCGTTCACGGCGTCAGCATATCAGATTTTGCCCCTTCCCGGCGCGCCAGGCGGATATAAAGATAAGACCCGATGAGCCGTTCACCCGTGACACGAATTCCGCCGGCCCTCCCGCTCCTGCTCCTCTTCCTGGCCGCCTGCGGACGCGGCGACGGCCGCTCCGAGGCCGCCGTCGAGGCCCTCGCCGCCGTCGAGGAGCTGAAGGCCAGGGCCGACGAGCTGGACGCCCTGGGCCCGAAGTTCAACGAGCTCCGCGAGAAACTCTTCGCGGCCCGCACCGCGGGCTCCTCCGAGGCCGGCGCGCTCGAGCGCGAGCTCAAGCCCCTGCAGGAGCGCATCCAGACGGTCCGGGACGACGCCCAGCGCATCGCCGGGAGGATCGCGCCGGAGCTCGACACGAAGATCAACGCCGACCCCAAGGATCCCGGGCTCCGCGAGGCGCGCAGCCGCCTCCACGAGACCCTGGGGGACGAGGACAAGGCCCTGGAGGACCTCGAGGTCGCCCGCGCGGCGTGGCCGAAGGACGCCGGGATCAAGCTCCGGAAGGCGGGGCTGATCCGCAAGCTCGGCCGCTACGAGGAGGCCCGGGCGATCGCCGCGGAGATCCTGAAAGAGGAGGCGGGCCATCCGGTCGCCCTCGCCATCGACGGGATGTGCCTCTTCGACATCAACGGTTTCCCGGCGGCCGTGGCGCGCCTCGAGGAGGCGGAAGCGAAGAAGGGGCGCCTCGAGCCCTCGCTGGCGCGGGAGGTCGAGCGGGCCCTCGTCGACGCGAGGGCCAAGGCGAAGGACTGGGAGGAGGAGCAGGCGAAGCGGGCGGCGGAGGCGAAGGCGGACGACCTGCCCCGGGTGAAGCTCTTCACCTCGCGGGGGGAGATCGTGATCGAGCTCTTCGAGAACGAGGCGCCGAACGCGGTGGCGAACTTCATCGACCTCTGCGGGAAGCGCTTCTACGACGAGACGACGTTTCACCGGGTGATCGCCGATTTCATGGTGCAGGGGGGGGATCCGCTGAGCCGGGACAGGAACCCGAAGAATGACGGGCAGGGCGGGCCCGGGTATTCTTTCAAGGACGAGCTGGGGCCGGGCTACCGTCGCCACTTCCGAGGATCGCTCAGCATGGCGAACAGCGGGAAGGACACGAACGGGAGCCAGTTCTTCATCACGCACAAGCCGACGTCGCACCTGGACGGGAAGCACGTCGTCTTCGGCCGGGTGGTGGAGGGGATGGGGGTGGTGGACGCGATCCGGAAGGGCGATTCGCTCGTGCGGACGGAGGTCGTGAGGACGCGGCCGCACGCGTACCGGCCGGTGGTGGAATAGGAAAGGGGCGAGGCGTGGCGGAGCGGGTGGAGAAGATTCACAACCGGCAGAGGATCGGGTCGAGCCTCGACCCGGACCTCTTCTACGAGTTCCTCCACGTGCGGATGGAAGGCGGGGAGGACATCGTGGTGATCCAGATGGTGCGGGGGTCGGCGCCGGGGTCGGCGCTTCCCGCGCGGATCCCGCTGAAGGACCTGAAGGACGTGGAGGAGGAGCTGATCCTCTTCATGGACGGGGTGCGGCGGCGGACGGGGGACTCGACGATGACGCGGGCCTACTTCACGATGGGGGGGAAGCCTCCGGAGGAGGAGCACGCGGTCTTCCGTCCGGGTCCGGCGGCTCCGGCGGCGTCGGGTCCGGCGGTGGCGGAGGTGGGGGGGCTGGCGATTTCGGCGGGGCCGCGCAAGATGGGGTTCGACCCGCGGATGGTGGCGGCGGCGGCGGGATCGGAGCGGGGACCGGCGTCGACTCCGTCGATGCCCGCGCCGTCGCGGGGGGGCCCGGCGGGTCCGCCGGGTCCGGTGACCTACAAGATTCTCGGGTTCACGCTCAGCCAGCCTCCGACGGTGGAGGTCGTGGTGCGGGAGATCCAGGCGGACATGAAGCGGCTGGTGGTGGTGGCGCGGCGGGAGCTGGAGGAGCGGGTGAAGAAGTACCTGGACGGGGTGATCGGGGGGAACCGGGAGCTGTCGGAGCGTCCGGCGGAGTTCGAGGCGATCGTGATTCCGCGGAAGGGGGGGAAGGGGACGCTGAAGCACAAGATGGGGGCGGCGCTGGCTCAGGGGATCGTGGAGGTGGTGGCGAACCCGAGCAAGGTCCTGTGGATTCCGCCGGAGACGGGGTAGGTCGGGGCGGATCACTCCAAGTTTTTCTCGACGAATCCGACAAAACGCCGGGCGTGCTCCGCGAGCCGTTCCGCTTCTTCGCGCCGGGGGTAGCGATCGGAGTACTCGATCGACCCTTTCTCCTGGAGCAGACGCCTGGGGTGTCGCGCGGCTTCAGCCAGGCCTTGGACGTTCTTCACGCGGGTGATCAGGTCTGTGACATCGAAGTGGTTTCCGGAAGCGGACTGCTTGCCCAGGTGCCGGATGGTGAAGGCGTCGCAGGCGGCAATGACCGCGTGGACGGCCAGGATCGCCGCCGGGTCCAAGAGTCCCGCCTGCAACGCGTCGTCCATCGCCTTGAGGCGCTCCAGTGCCTTTCTCCACCGCCCCGGGTACTCATGGGGGGCTACTTCTCGGACGTCGATGCGTCGTGCTGACAAGTTTCAAGATCTCGTGCACACGGAGTCCATCCAGAGGGAACCCGGTCCGCACGATTTCGGAAACAAACCGGTCGCCCCGCATGAATTTGTCCGCGA
>DASXTT010000019.1:0-10528 GCA_036505255.1 Planctomycetota bacterium
AATCGGACCGGTGATTCAATTGAATTCCGGACCCCGCCTCACGGTCCTCTCATCGGAGCACGCATGACCCGTCTGCCCGCCGCCCTCCTGATCGCCCTCCTGATCCAGCTCCCGGCGGTCCCGCAGGAGGTCCCCCCGAAAAAGGTGGTGACCGAAACCGAGCGGACCAAGACGCTTCAGAAGGAGCTCACGACCCTTCGCGGCCTCGAATTCACCAGGGAAGTGACGGTCGGCACGTACACCCGCGATGAGCTCCTCGCCTTCCTCAAGAAGGAGCTGGAGCGGGAGCACCCCCGCGAGGAGGTGGATCGGGTCCGCAAGGCGCTCGTCCACTTCGGCCTGATTCCCGCGGACCTCGACCTCTACCAGACCGTGATCGAACTCCTCGGGGCCTCGATCGCGGGCTTCTACCACCCGAAGACGAAGGAGCTTCGCCTCATCAAGCCAGGCGAGGGGGTTCCGGACGACGAGGAGACCATGGACCTCTTCGGGATCAAGATCAACCTCCATGAGGTGACGCTCATCCACGAGCTGTGCCACGCCGCGCAGGACCAGAACTTCGATCTCAACACCCTTCCCATGGAGCTGAAGACGAACGACGACCTCGTGATGGCCGTGCAGTCGCTGGTTGAAGGCGACGCCACGGTGGTCGGCCTGAAGTACGGATTCAAGGACAAGTTCGACGCCGTCTCGACGCTCATCGGCCAGGACTACAAGGACGGCGGGCTCGGCGAGGAGGCCGCGAAGTTTCCGATCTACCTTCGGAAGACCCTGACCTTCCCCTATGGGTACGGGGCGGATTTCGTCGTCGAGATCCTGAATCGCGCCAAGGGCGACTGGAGCGCCGTTTCCAAGGCTTTCTCCGACCTCCCCTCCTCCACGGAGCAGATCCTCCATCCGAAGAAGTATTTCGGGCCGGACCGCGACTACCCGCAGGCGTTGACCCTGGAGGGCCTCTGGGAAATCATCGGAGGGGGCTGGAAGGAGATCTACAGCAACGTCCACGGCGAATTCGGCGCGCGGCTCGTGCTCGACGAGTTCAAGGTCGCCACGGCGCGGGGGCGGAGGAAGGCCGCGGAGGGCTGGGACGGCGACCGGTACTACGTCTTCGAGAACGGCAAGGGCGCCCTCGCCGGCGTGTGGTTCACGGTGTGGGACACCGAGGAGGACGCCAGGGAATTCTTCGACGCGTACGCCCTGCTCCTCCAGGCGAAGCACGAGGGGGCGGAGCGCGAATCCGCCGACCAGAAGCTCACGCTTTCGAAGGGCGCGATCCGCGCGGTCCTGGAGCGCCGCGGGGCCGAGGTGCTCGTCTTCGACGGCTTCGGGGCCGAGGAGAGCGGCAAGATCAACAAGGCCTGGAGCGCCGCCAAGAAGACGGAGATTCGCAAGGTGGACCGAGTCCCCGCCAAAGAAACTAAATGAAGCGTCCCCTCCCCTGCATCGCTCTCTTGACTGATTTCGGCGAAGCGGATCCGTACGTCGGCATCATGAAGGGGGTCATCCTCTCCATCAATCCCGAGGCGCGGATCGTCGACGTCAGCCACGCCATCCCGCCTCAGTCGGTGCCCGGGGCGGGTTTCCACCTTGGAAGCTGCGTTCCCTACTTTCCCGACGGGACGCTCTTCGTCGCCGTCGTCGATCCCGGGGTCGGCACGCGTCGGAAAATCCTCTACGGCGAGTCGAAGCGTCACCGGTTCCTCGCGCCGGACAATGGCCTGCTTTCTCTGCTGGACCGTGCCGACCGAATCAGGTCCATTCGAGCCGTCACCGCCCGCCGTTACATGAGGTCGGAGATTTCGAACACCTTCCACGGACGCGACATCTTCGCTCCCGTGGCGGCCTGGCTTTCGCTCGGAATTCCCGCGGAGCGGCTGGGTCCCCGGGTCCGCCGGATGAAGCGGCCCGACGTGGAAGCGCCGCGTCCGCTCAAGAACGGATCAATCGTGGGTCAAGTCATCGCCTGGGACCGCTTTGGAAACCTGATCACGGATATTCCCGCGTCGGCCATTCGGGATCCGAAGCGTTCCGTCATTTCCCTGGCGGGAGAAACCATCACGGGGGTCTCGAAAACATACGGGAATGGGAAGCCGGGTGAATTGCTCGCCGTGATCGGATCGGCCGGGACGCTCGAGATCGTGCGGGTCGAAGGTAGCGCCGGCGCGACTCTGTTCGTGAAGCCCAAGGATCGGGTGACCGTAACCCCCGCCGGCCTGGACCGGGTCGATCCGGAAACGCAGGATGCGGTGTTCCTCGTGGAGGCCAATCTCGACAACGTCACGGGCGAGTCCGTCGGCGATCTCTTTGAGCGGCTCTTTGCGTGCGGCGCGCTGGACGTCTGGACGACACCGATACAGATGAAGAAGTCGCGGCCGGGGGTGAAGATTTCGGTGCTCGCGCCGTATGGGGAGCACCTCCGCATGTCCCGAGAGCTGCTCCGCAACACTCCCACTTTCGGAGTCCGGTGGGAGCACGTGTACCGGCTCAAGCTGGCCCGCCGGTGGCGGCCGATGCGGACCAAGTACGGATCGATCCGCTGCAAGATCGGGTACCTCGACGGCAAAGCGATCCGCGCGGCGCCGGAGTACGAGGACGTCGCCGCAGCGGCCCGCCGCGCGAAGGTCCCCTTTGACACGGTCCACCTCGCCGCCGCGGAGGCCGGGCGCCGGCTGCTCGACAAATGACATGGGCCGCGAGTTCGCCGAGGTCGTCCTCCCGCTCCCCATCGACCGGCCCTTCACGTACGGCGTGCCCCGGGAACTGCAGGAGGTCCTGCGCCCCGGCCATCGGGTAAAAGTTCCCTTCCGGGCCAGGACGCACTCAGGTTTCGTCGTGGGTTTTCCAAGGCGCCCGCCCGCGTTCAAGATCCGCGACATCGAAGCGATCCTCGACCCCGAGCCGATGCTCGACGAAAAGCTCCTCGATCTCGGCCGCTGGGTGGCGGACACGTACCTCTGCTCCTGGGGCCAGGCGCTCGAGGCGATGATCCCCGGCGGCGTGAAGCGCCCCACCGCGGGCCGCACGATCCCGGCGGCCAGGTCGACCGCCGCGCCTCCACCCATTCCTCCGAAAACGGAGGCTCAGCGCCGGATTTTCGAAGCGCTCAAGGGCAACGCCGAACCGGTGCCGGTCGCGGCGCTTCTCGATCGGGCCCGGGCCAGCCGGGGACCGCTGACCGCCCTCGTCAAGGCCGGCTACGCGGAAATCATCCAGCTGATCCCCGAGGCGGACACGCTGGACAGGGGCGCCGACGCCGGAGCGCAGGACGTGACCCCTACTTCCGAACAGTCCGAGGCCCTGCGCGTCGTGATGGCCGCGGTGGCCGCTCCGCCGCGCGGGGTCCTGCTCCATGGCGTCACGGGAAGCGGCAAGACCGAGGTCTACCTTAGGGCCATCGCCGAGGTGGTGCGCGGGGGCCGCCAGGCGATCGTCCTCGTTCCTGAAATCGCGCTGACTCCGCAGACGGTGGCGCGGTTCCGGGCCCGGTTCCCGCGCCTCGCGGTGCTCCACAGCGTCCTCTCCGAGACCGACCGCGCCCGCGCGTGGCGCTCCATCAGGGCCGGCGAGGTCGACGTGGTCGTCGGGGCGAGGTCCGCGGTCTTCGCGCCCGTGCGGTCGCTGGGCCTCGTCGTCCTCGACGAGGAGCACGAGCAGGCCTACAAGCAGGAGGGCGATCCGCGCTATCACGCGCGGGAGGTGGCGCTTCGGCGCGCCGACCGCGAGGGGGCGGCCGTGATCCTGGGCAGCGCGACGCCCGCCCTCGAGACGATCCACGCCGCGCGCACGGGCCGGATGAGGCTCGCCCGGCTCTCCCGCCGGATCGAGGAGCGGCCGATGCCGCCGATCGAAATCATCGACATGGCCGAGGAGCGGCGCGACACGAAGCATTACCCGCTCCTCTCCCGTTCGCTCGAGAAGGCCGTGAAGGAGGCGGTGGCGCGCAAGGAGCAGGTCCTCCTCTTCCTCAACCGGCGCGGCTACACGACGGTCATCCGCTGCCGCCGCTGCGACTGGGTCTTCCGCTGCAAGCGGTGCGACATCACGGTCACCTACCACAAGACGGAGAAGCTCGCGGAGTGCCACACGTGCGGGGCGACCCAGCCGCTCCCCGACCTCTGTCCCGAGTGCAAGACGGGGACCCTCTGGCATTTCGGGGTCGGCACGGAAAAAATCGAGGAGGAGATCCGGAAACGGCGGCCCGAGCTGACGGTCGCGCGCATGGACAGCGACCGGATGAGGACGCGGCGCGACTACCGCGAGGCGCTCGGAGGGCTCTGGAGCGGCGCGACCGACGTGATCGTCGGGACGCAGATGATCGCGAAGGGGCTCGACGTCCCCAACGTCACGGTGATCGGCGTCGTGAACGCGGACACCGCGTTCTACCTGCCCGACTTCCGCGCCTCGGAGCGGACGTTCCACCTCCTGACTCAGGTGGCGGGGCGCGCGGGCCGCGGACCCCGGGGCGGGCGGGTGATCGTCCAGACGTTCAACCCGAAGCACTATTCGATCGCATGCGCCGCGGCGTACGACGAGGAGGGATTTGTCGCGAAGGAGCTGGAATCGCGCCGGGAGCTCGGCTATCCGCCCTACTCGCGGCTTGTCCGCATCCTCTTCCAGGGGACGCGCGAGCCGGCCGTCCGCGCGGCGGCCGCGTCGTGGGATCGTCGGCTCGCGGAGGCCCTGCCCCCGATGCTCGTCTCGAAACTGGGTCCCGCCCCGGCGCCCTTCTTCCGCGTGAAAAATCGTTACCGGATCCAGATTCTCCTGAAGGCGCAGGACCTCGAGCCGGTCCGCCAGGCGATCCGCGCGATCCTCGATAAGTACCGGCCTTCCCGGTCGCTCCAGGTGGTGGTGGACGTCGATCCGATCTCGATGGTGTGAATGAAGTCCGAAGTCCGAAGTCCGAGGTCCGATATCCGAAGTGCGGAAGTCCAAAGTCGGAAGTGGACCTACTTCTTCTGCAGCGCCTCAAGCTGGAGTCGCTTCAATTCCTGCGCGCCCTTCTCGGCGAGCTTGTACAGCTGCATGAGCCGCGAGGTGTCGAAGGGGGTCTTTTCGGCCGTCCCCTGGATCTCGACGATGAGTCCCTTCCCCGTGAGGATGACGTTCATGTCCACGTCGGCCTTCGAGTCCTCGACATAGCAGAGGTCCAGGAGGGGCTCGCCGCGGACGATGCCCACGCTGACCGCCGCGACGGAATCCCGGACCGGGTTCGCGGGAAATTTCATGCCTTGCGATTCGAGATCGCGGATCGCGTCGATGAGCGCGACGTACGCCCCCGTGATGGCCGCCGTGCGGGTCCCGCCGTCCGCCTCGAGCACGTCGCAATCCACCCACAGCGTGCGCTCGCCGAGCAGCTCGAGGTCCGCGATGGCGCGGATCGACCGGCCGATGAGCCTCTGGATCTCGCTCGTGCGTCCATCCGTCTTCCCGCCCCGCTCCCGGGGCTTGCGATCGCCCGTGGAGGCGGGAAGCATCCCGTACTCCGCCGTGATCCAGCCCTGGCCCTTGCCCTCGAGCCAATGGGGGACCGAGTGCTCGATCTTGACCGTGCAGAGGACGCGGGTGAGGCCGAAGGAGACCAGGACAGAGCCCGGCGTGTTCGCCAGGAAATGGCGCTCGAAGGAGACCGGGCGGAGCTGGTCGGCGGCGCGGCCGTCGGGACGGGGCACTATTCCTCCTCGGGCTTGGCGGGGGCGGATTCCCGGACCTTCCGCTCCTTCGCCAGGTCGTCGATGAGCTTCGAAAGTTTCAGCGTCCGGTCGACGGAGTCGTCGCGGACGAAGGTGATCTCCGGCGCGTGGCGGACGCGCAACCGCTTTCCGAGGAGCGCCTGGACGAATCCGACGGCGCTCCGGAGCCCCGCCATGGTCAGCTTCTTGTCCTTTTCCGCCCCCATGACGGAGACGAAGACCTTCGCCGAGCGGAAGTCGTCGGCCACGACCGCGCGCGTGACCGTGACGAAACCCTTCCGGGGATCCCTCAGCTCGTACAGGAGGATCTGGCTGATCTCCTTCGCGATCTGCGACGAGAGCTTTTCCTTCCGGTACGGAATGGGCATGCCGGTTCAGATCCGAAAATCGAGAATCCTGAATCGAGGATCAATCCCCAAACGTCTCAGACTGCGCGTCGATCACCGTCACTCCGCCGAAATAACGGACGAAATTCTCCACGCTCGTGAGGACGCTCTGGACGAAGGGCGTGTCCGTCCCCACCGCCGCGATCCCGATCTCCGCGACCTGCCAGGCGTCCTGGTCCTCCACCTCGGCGACCGAGATGTTGAACTTGTTGCCGAGCTGGTCCTTGAGGCTCTTGATCACGCGCCGCTTCTCCTTGAGCGAGTGGGCGTCGCGCAAATGAAGGCGAAACTTCAGCGTTCCGACGATCACACCGGAAGTCCCGAGTCGTGAGTCGTGAGTCGTGTGTCGTGAGCCGGATGGACGGGATCGAGACTTACGACTCAAGACTCATGACTCACGACTATTCCTTTTTGCTGAGCTTCCGTGCCACTTTCTGGATTTGGAAGGTTTCGATGATATCCCCCGGTATCACGTCGTCGTGGCCCGCGAGTTTGATGCCGCACTCGTACCCTTCCACGCCCTCCTTGACGTCGTCCTTGATCCGCTTCAGGGACTCCAGCTTCCCGGTGAAGGTCACCTTGCCGCCGCGGATCAGGCGCACCTGGTCGCCGCGGCCGATCTTGCCGTCGGTCACGGCGCAGCCCGCGATCGTGCCGACCCGCGAGATCCGGAAGATCTGCTTCACGGAGGCGTGGCCCGTCTTGACCTCGACCTCCTCGGGCTCCAGGAGACCCTCGAGGGCGGCCTGCATCTCCTCGATCGCCTTGTAGATCACCTCGTAGAGGCGGATGTCGACGCCCTTCTCCTTGGCGAGCTGGCGCGCGCGCTCCTCGGGCTCCACGTGGAAGCCGATGATGATGGCGTCCGAGGCGTCGGCCAGGATCACGTCGCTCTCCGTGATCGCCCCCACCGACGCGTGGAGGAGGCGCAGCTTCACCTCCTCGGTGGACATGTTCTGGAGGGCCTCCTTGAGCACTTCGGCCGACCCCTGCACGTCCACCTTGAGGATGACGCGGACCTCCTTCAGCTTGCCGCTCTCGATTTTCGAGAAGAGGCTTTCGAGCGTGAGGTGCTGGCGCTCGAGAAGGGCCGTGGCGCGCTCCTTCCGGGACCGCTCCGAGGCGATCTGGCGCGCCTTGTCGATCGAGTCGAGAACGTTGAACCGGTCGCCCGCGGCGGGCGGATCGTCGAACCCCGTGACTTCGATCGGCGTCGACGGCGGCGCCTCGGGGAGCGACCGCCCCTGGGAGTCGTGCATCGCCCGGACGCGCCCGAAGGCCCGGCCGGCGAGCAGGACGTCGCCCTTCCTCAGGGTGCCGTTCTGGACGAGCACCGTGGCGACGACGCCCCGGTCCTCCGTCTTGCGGGCCTCGAGGACCGCCCCCGAGGCGGGACGCTTCGGGTTCGCCTTGAGGTCGAGCAATTCGGCCTCCAGCGAGAGCATCTCGACGAGCTGGTCGACGCCCTGTCCGGTGAGGGCCGACACTTCCACGGAGGTGGTCGTGCCGCCCCAGTCTTCCGTCTGCAGTCCAAGCGCCGCGAGCTGGCCCTTGACCTTGTTCGGGTTCGCCTGCGGTTTGTCGATCTTGTTGAGGGCCACCATGATCTTCACGCCCGCCGCCTTCGCGTGGTTGATCGCCTCCTCCGTTTGGGGCATGACGCCGTCGTCCGCGGCCACGACGATCACCGCGACGTCCGTCACGTTCGCCCCGCGGGCCCGCATCGCCGTGAAGGCCTCGTGGCCCGGCGTGTCGAGGAAGACGACCGGCTTGCCGTCCTTCGTCTGGACCTTCGAGGCCCCGATGTGCTGGGTGATGCCTCCCGACTCGCCGGCCGCGACGTTCGTGTTCCGGATGCGGTCGAGGAGGGAGGTCTTGCCGTGGTCGACGTGGCCCATGAAGACCACGACGGGCGCCCGGGGGACGAGTTCTTCGGGCCGGTCCTTTTCCGACGCGCCGGCGAGCTCGACCTCCTCGTAGGACTTCTGCCGGACGATCTTCACCTTGGGCCGGTTGAACTGGATCGCCATTTCAACCACCTGCTCCTCGCTGAGCGTGGCGTTAATGGTCGCCATCACTCCCTTCTCGATGAGGCTGCGCATCACCGCGCCCGACTTGATCCCCAGCTTTTCGCAGAACTCCTTGATCGAGATCGGGACGGTGAGCTCGATTTCCCGGTCCTCGATGGGGACGACCACGGGACGCGGCTTCGGGGGCTGGACCGTCGGACGGACCTGGGGCGCCGGGATCCGGGGCTTGGGCCGGATCTGGATGGGCACGGGCGCCCTCGCGGCCGGAAGGGAGGGCCGGACCGGAGGCGAGGGGGGCTTGGAGCGCGGAACGACGTGGCGGTGGAGCTTGTCCTCCTGCACCGCCTTGTCGCGGTCCAGCGCGGCCGCCTCCGCCGTGCGGAGCGTCCGCACCTCGTGTTCGACTCCGATGACCTTGTCCACGTCGATAAGCGGATCCTTGGTCTGGGCCATGAGTGCCGCGCGCTCCTCGGGGGTCAGCCCGATGTGGGCCGTCGTCGGCGCCGGCTTGGGCTTCTCGGCCTTCCCGGCGACGTCGCTCAGGCGGAATTCCTGGACCACCTTGGACTTTTTCGTCGGCGTCTTGGCGGCGTCGGCCTTGGCGGGCTCCTCTTTCGCCTTCGCCGCGGCCTCCGGGGCCGCTTCGCCCTCGGCCTTCTTCCGGACCGTCTTCTTTTTCGGGGCCCCCTCCTCGCCCTCGACGGCCGCCTTCTTCTTGCGCTCGGGCTTCACCTCGGGCTTCGCCGCCTCCTGGGCGGCGAGTTCGGCGACGACGCGACCGTACCGCTCGGCGAGCTCCCCCTTGAGATTCCGCCGGTGGGGCAGCTTGGCGCGGATCTGGGCGGCCGACCGGGCGTCGATCTCGCCCCGGGGGTTGGCGATGGGGATTGAGACCGCGTGGTCCTTCACCATCTCCACCAGCTCGGCGGCCTTGAATCCGAGTTCCTTGGCCAGTTCGGCGACGCGCATGTTCTAGCTTGTCGACTCCGCGTTGTTTCCGCTCGGGGCCGGCGCTTCGGCGGGCGGGGCCGGCGACTCCGCAGTCGGCGCCGCGGGCCCTGGAGGAGGCGTTTCGCTTTCCTTCGGGGCGGGGGCGGGGGGCGCCGGGGGCTGATTGTCGGCTCCGAGTTCGTATATGTCAATCTCCCACCCGGCGAGCTTCGAGGCGAGCCGCACATTGCGGCCGCCCTTGCCGATCGCCTGGGACAGTTCGTCCTTCACCACATAGACCGTGGCCCGCTTCTCCGGCTCCTGGAGGATGACCTCGACCACCTCGGCGGGCTTCAGGGCGTGGCGGATCAGGTCCTTCGGCACGTCGCTCCACCGGACGATGTCGACGTTCTCCCCGTTCAGTTCGTCGACGACGTTGCGGATCCGGCTCCCCCGGACCCCCACGCACGCGCCGAGGCAGTCGACCCGGGCGTTCGTCGAGGCGACCGTGAGCTTGGTCCGGTAGCCCGGCTCCCGGGCGATCTTCTTGATCACCACCGTCCCGTCGGCAATCTCGGGCACCTCGAGCTCGAAGAGCCTCCGGACAAAATCCTCGTGCGCCCGGGAAATGAAGATCCGGATGCGCGTGCCGCGCTTCTCGACTTCGGTGACATAAGCGCGGAGCCGCTCGCCGAGGCGGTAGTTCTCCCCCGGGACCTGCTCGGTCTTGAGCATGGTCGCCTCCGCCTTGTCCCCGATCCGGCAGAGGAGGTGGGGGCCGTCGTAGCGGACGACGGAGGCGGAGACGATGTCCCCCTTCTTGTGGGCGAACTCGTTGTAGACGGTCTCGCTCTCGGCCTCGCGGAGCTTCTGGACAAAGACCTGGCGCGCCTGCTGGTAGGCGATGCGGCCGAGCAGGGAGGCGTCGATGGGGATGCCCCGGTCGGTGGCGGAGATTTCGCCGTTGGTCCGGTCGATCTTGACCGCGGGCGTTTCCTCGAGGTTAAGGGCCTTCTTGGTGGCCTGGCTGAGGGCCTGCTCGATGGACCGGTAGATGAGCTCGGGATCGATTCCCTTGTCGCGGTGGATCGCGTCGACGATCCGAATCAGTTCGGAGCCGTTCATACATCGCTCCACCCCGGGTGGTCCGGGAAGCGCCGGAACGTCCGCGTCCGGTCACGGAACCCAGGGTGTTCAAACCCTACTCATGCGAAAAAAAAGGCGGGGGTCACCCGCTTTTTCCAAACACTCCATCTTGTTCGAACCCAGCGTTCAAGAATCGAGCTCCCCATTATATTCGCGTCTCTATGGGTGTCAAGGTGAAACGCCCTGGGACAGCTTCCAGTTCCCGGATCCCGGCATCCACCTCCGGAAGCTTCGAGTTTCGAGCCCGATTCGAAAATCCGGGAGCTGTCGTCTTGCCTGGCTTGCTGCTTGGAGCTTCTGGGGCTGGGGGCTGGGAGCCGGGCGCTGGAAACTGTCACCCCCC
>DASXTT010000020.1:0-2495 GCA_036505255.1 Planctomycetota bacterium
ATTCGAGAAAGAGTCGGGCAAGCGCCTGCCCGTCGTCGCCGCCCCGCACGCACCGTGCTGCGCGCGGAACGTCTGAACGCATGAACCGCGAACTCGTACTCTTTGCCTGCGTCCACAACGCGGGCCGGTCGCAGATGGCGGCGGCCTTCTTCAACGCCCTCGCCGATCCCGCGCGGGCGCGGGCTCTCTCCGCCGGGACCCGGCCCTCGGAGCGCGTGCACCCCGGCGTCGTCGAAGCCATGCGCGAGGTCGGGATCGACCTGACGGGGGTGCGCCCCGGGCTTCTCACGCGCGACAAGGCGGCCGGGGCTTCCCTGCTCGTCACGATGGGCTGCGGCGAGGAGTGCCCCGCGATCCCCGGCCTCCGCCGGGAGGACTGGCCCGTCGACGACCCCAAGGACCAGCCGCTGGAGCGCGTCCGGGAACTCCGGGACGAGATCCGGGGCCGCGTCGTGCGGCTCCTCACTGAGGCCGGCTGGGAGCGACCGGAATCCGCGGGTCCTTCCGATTCCGATCGAGGGCGCTCCGGCTGAACTCGCGCGGGCGTCCCCGTCGGGCCAGGACGGCCGCCGCCGCGGCCCGCATCGCCGCCGTCGGCATGAGATCCCGCCGGCACAACTTGAATCGTTTCATCGGTTCCCTCCAGCCTGCCCTGAAGGCAAGCGGAGCGCGTCCTTCAGGGTGCCCTCCTGGCACTTCTCGGGCGACGCCGGCTCCCGGCCGGCGCGCCATTCGGACTCCAGCAACCCCATCTCCAGGATGTCCCAGTACCGCCCCTCCCAGAACCGCGCCGCGCGCCGCCGCCCCTCCAGCCGGAAGCCCACGCGCTCGTAGCAGCGGATTCCGCGGACGTTATAGTCGTACACGCTCAACCCGATCCGGTTCAGGTTCAGGGCCTCGAAGCCGTACCCGCACAGGAGGCGCATCGCCTCCCGGCCGTACCCGCGGTTCCAGTACTCCTTTTCGCCGATCGCGATGCCGAGCTCCGCGCTCCGGTTGTTCGCGCTGATCCGGTGAAGGCCGCACGATCCGATGGGCACGCCCCCCTCGATCGCGACGATCACGAAGACGAGGTCCTCGGACTTCTTCGAAAGATTGGCGAACCACTCCTCCTCCTCGGCCCGCCCCATCGGCCGGATCCGCTGGAGGTACCGCAGGACCTCGAGATTGTTGAACCACCGGAGAAAGAGGTCGAGGTGCTCGCGCTCCGGCGCCCGCAACCCCACCCGCTCGCCCATCAAGAACACGTTTGCCTCCTGGCCAGACTTCAGACTTCGGACTTCAGACTTCAGTTTCAGATCCGAAGTCCGAAGTCTGAAGTCCGAGAACTGCCCTTTAAAACAAAAAACGCCCCGGGGGCCTCCCGGGGCGCACGGACCGCGCGACGCTCAGCGCGTTCGCGGATCCCCGCGCCCCCGGCCGGTCAGGACGACCATGATTCGCCGACACTGCAGCTTCATCATCGTTCTCTCCAACCGGCGGACGCCGTCAAGGTTCGCGGATTTCAGGGGGGATTTTGCGGAAACCGACGGGCCTAGCCGCGGACGCAGGTGATGTAGGTCCAGCAGCAGGGGAAGGTCGAGCGTCCTTCGAACACGATCTGCATCGCGGAGCGCAGGACGGCCAGCCGATCCGCGACGGCCCCCGGGTCAGGGGGTTGACCGTCCACCTTCTCCACCCCGCCGATCCACCCCAGGACGCCGTCGTGGTAGACGCTCAGGAACTCGTACCATTCGCGCACATTGGCCTCGACCGGCCGGTTCGCCACGGAATGGATCCGCAGGCCGGCCCGGCGGAACGCTCTGAGGTAGCGGTGCAGCGGCCGCACCGGGGGGAAGATCTTTTCCCGGTACGCCGCGTAGAGGGACATGCGGGCGGGGTTCGACAGGACGGCGCGATAGCGCGCGTACCGCTCGTCGCGGGCGACGATCTCGACGGCCGCGCGGTGGATCGCCTCGACCGTGTCGTCGATGATCCACTCCCCGGGCCCGGCCCCGGAGTTCCGGATGTTTCCGGACTGCACGAGCACCATCCCCGAGGGACGGAGGACGCGCACCCACGAGCGCAGGGTTTCGTCGAGGTCGAAGTAGAGGTGGATCGCGTTGGCGGAGGCGATCACGTCCGCGCCCCGCCGCAGAAGGGCGTCCCCGAGGATCTCGTCGAGGAATTCGAGACGCTTCAGGTTTTTCACATATCGGATCCACCGGAAAGCGACGCGCTCGTCCGACCGGAATTTATCGAGGGCGAGGCGGAGGAACTTGGGTGAAGAGTCGACGATGACGATGCCCGCCCCCAGGTCGGGGCGGCGCTGGAGGAGCCGTTCCTCGAGAATTCCGGTCCCGCCCGAGTAGTCGACGAGGAGCTTGTCGTCCGTCAGGAGGCGGGTGAGGTCCTCCACCGTGGGGTCGAGGTTGGAATACCAGCCGTGGTGATTGACGGTGTCGTACTTGATCGCGAGCGATTCGACCGGCGCGCGCGTCCAGTCGTCCTCGGGG
>DASXTT010000021.1:0-3067 GCA_036505255.1 Planctomycetota bacterium
ATGCGTAATGCGCTTCCGGTTTCACTCGGAATCGCCCGGTCGTCGTCTCCAGGCCTTCCTTCTTGACCTCTCGGGCACGATGTAATTCAATTCACGCCCATGACCCGGGACCCCCGCGAGCAGCTTTCCCTCTTCACCCGGGGCGCCGTGGCGGTCCACACCGCCGCGGAGCTCGAGGCGAAGCTCCGGAAGGCCGCGGACGCCGGCCGGCCGCTGAGGGTGAAGCTGGGGGTCGACCCGAACGCGCCCGACATCCACCTCGGCCACACCGTGGTCCTCCGGAAGCTCCGCCAGTTCCAGGACATGGGCCACCAGGCGGTGCTCATCATCGGCGACTTCACGGCCCTCGTGGGCGACCCCACGGGCCGGAAGAAGGCGCGGCCCCAGCTCTCGCCGCAGGAGGTCGAAGTCAACGCCCGCACCTACCTCGACCAGGTGGGAAAAATCCTCTCCAAGGAGCGGCTCGAGGTCGTCCGCAACAGTTCCTGGCTCAAGCCGCTCACCTTCTACGAGCTGATCGGCCTGGCCGCCAAGATGACCGTCGCGCAGTTCCTCGAGCGCGACGATTTCGCGAAGCGCCACAAGGAGGGGATCCCGATTTTCCTCCACGAATTCCTGTATCTGGTGATGCAGGCCTACGACTCCGTGGTCGTGAAGGCCGACGTCGAGCTGGGCGGGACCGACCAGACGTTCAATCTCCTGGTGGGGCGCGACCTCATGCGGGACCTCGGGATGGAGCCGCAGGTCGCCCTGACCACCCCGATCCTGCCCGGCATCCACGGGGGCCCCAAGATGTCCAAGAGCCTCGGCAATTACGTGGGGGTCACGGAGGCGCCGTTCGAGATGTACTCGAAGCTCATGTCGATCCCCGATTCGCTCATGCGGGAGTACTACACCCTCCTGACCTCCGTGCCCGAGGACGAGATCGACACGATGTGCGATGCCGGCAAGACCCACCCGAAGGCGGCGAAGGACCGCCTCGCGCGGGCGATCGTCTCGAGCTACCACCCGACGGCGGATGCGGACGCGGCGGCCGCGGAATGGAAAAAGAAATTCAGCGACAAGGCGGTCCCCGATCAGGTGCCCGAGATCTCCCTGGATGCCCTCGCGGTCGGCGGCAAGGTGAGCCTGACCAAGGTGGTCGCCGCCGCCCGCAAGTGCTCCGCGAGCGATGCGCGGCGGCTCATCGAGCAGGGGGGTGTCGAAATCGACGGGAAGAAGGCCACCGACTCCAAGGGGGCGCTCCCGCTCGATCGCCTCACGGGCCGGCTCCTGAAGATCGGAAAAAAGAACGAGTTTTTCCGTCTCACCTCGTCAAAGTAGAGCATGTCGACACAGGCCGATTTCGACTTCGGCAACGCCCTCGTCGAGCTGGACCTCGCGCCGCTCGATCGCGTCCGGGAGGGCCTGAAGATCCTCCGGGAATCGTCCCGCGCCGGAGATTCGCTGGAGCGGATCCTCCTCGAGCGCGGCTTGATCACCCCCGAGAAGGCGGCGATGGCCCACCGGCGGCTGAAAGAGGCGGGCTCTGTCCCCCCGCAGACCCCGGAGGAGAAGTCGCCCCCCGGCGCCCCCGAGATCCCCGGCTACCGGATCATCGCGGAGCTCGGGAGCGGGACGGCGGGGACCGTCTACCGGGCCCGCCAGCTCTCGATGGACCGCACCGTCGCCATCAAGGTGCTCGCCCCCCGGCTGGCCAAGGACCACGCCTACCTCGACCGGTTCTTCCGCGAGGCCAAGGCCGCGGCGCGGCTCAGCCATCCGAACCTGATCACGGCCCACGACGTCGGCGCCCACAAGGGGACTTTCTACATCGTCATGGAGTACGTCGAAGGGGCGACGCTCCAGCAGATGCTCGACAGCCGCGGCACCCTGGACGAGGCCCTGGTCGTCGACGCGGGCCTCCAGGTCGCGAAGGCCCTCGAGGTGGCGCACCGACACGGGCTTGTCCACCGCGACGTCAAGCCGGCGAACATCCTCCTGGGCTCGACCGGCGTGGCCAAACTGTGCGACCTCGGCCTGGCGCGCCAGTCCGGCCGCGAGGACCCGGAAGGGCGCGCCGTCGGGACGCCGCGCTACATCTCGCCCGAACAGGCGCGGGACGATCCGGGGGTCGACATCCGGTCCGACCTCTATTCGCTCGGCGCGACGATGTACCACCTCGTCACGGGCCAGATTCCGTTCCAGGCGGAGACCGGGCCCCAGATGCTCGCGAAGCATGTCTCCGAGCGACTGGTGCCCGCCCGCGAGCGGAACCCCCGGGTGAGCGCCCCGCTCAGCGCGGTGATCTCGCGGCTCATGGAGAAGAACCCCGCGCAGAGGATCCAGCGTCCGTCGGATCTCGTCACGGCGCTCGAATCGATCAAGGCCTCCGCGGCGCGCGTCCCGGCGCGGCCGAGGGAAATCGTCAGGCCCTCCCCGGCGACCACCCAGGCACCGATGCCGGTCCCGCGGCTCATGCCCCCGCGCGCGCCGCTCTCGTACGGCCGGAGGAGGGGAGGGGGCGCCGGGAAGTACGTCGCGTTCCTCGTGATCGTCGGCCTTGGGGTGGGCGCCTGGTTCTACCGGGACCAGATCGGCTCGGCCATCAGCACTCGCGACCCCTCGAAACTGATCCCGGGGCCCCTGAACCCGACCCCGGGTCCGGACGCCGCGGCCCTCGAGGAGGCGGCCCGCAAGGATCTTGAGGAGCTCGACGAGGCGGCCGCGCAGGACGCCTCCTTCGAAAACCTGCCCGGGGTCCTGAAGCGGTTCGAGGATTTCCGGCGGCGTTACCGCGACACCAAGTGCGAGCTCGAAGCGATGGACCGCCGGAGCAGCTACCTCAAGCGCGCCGACCTCGTGGCCCAGGCGGAGCTTGAGTCCATCCGCGACCGCGAGAAGGAGCTGCTCGCGGCCGACCGGTACCGCGACGTCCACCAGCTCTACTCCCGCTTTCCGAAGAAATTCCTCGACACGACCCCGACCGGCGATGAGGTCCGGAAGAGGCTGAACGCCCTGGCCGAGCGGATCTCGGAGAAATTCGCGAAGCACAAGAGGGATCTCCAGGAGCTCATCCGCCAGCGCC
>DASXTT010000022.1:0-7529 GCA_036505255.1 Planctomycetota bacterium
ACCCAGGGAGGGTCCGATGCGTTTGAACCGAGCGATGATCCTGGCCGCGCTGGCGTTGTCGCTGACGGCGGGGTGCGGCGACAGCGGCAGCGATACCACCAACATCATCAACTCGCTGTTCCGCGGGACGCTGAACTACACCGCCGAAGGCGGGGGCGCCTCCGGCAATGCGACGTCGGCCTTCGGGGGCGCGGGAGGCTCTCTCGGCGTCCAATCGAGGGGCAACATCCTCGTGGGCGTGAATCCTGCACCCCTGGCCCCGGCCCTTCCCGCCGTGCCCGTCACGGGTGCCGCGGTGGCCAGCTGGACCAACATCCAGACGATCAATTCGGGGAACGCCATCGTCAACGGCGCCATCACCGCGGATACGACCGGGACGGCCGCAACGCTCAACGTCAGCACGGGCGACCTCGTCATCAACGGCAGCATCACCTCGGCCGACAACGGGGGGACCGAAACGAACCTCCTGATCAACGTTCCGGCCGGCACGGTGTGGATTTCGGGCACCCTCCGGACGGGGAACGTGGACGGGACTCCGAGCGGCGACAACGGGGGCTTCGTCCAAATCACCGCCCTCCGCATCATCTTCACGGGAACCATCGACACGCGCGGGGAAAACGACGCGGCGGGGGGCGCCGGCTCCGGCGGCTCCGTCATCTTCGACACGGAAGGCGCCGGGACGGGCCAGACCAGCCAGCTCCTCGTGGGCGGATCCATGAACATGTCGGGCGGGAGTGCCACCGGGTCCGGCGCCGCGGGCGGGTCCGGTGGAACCTTCCAGAGCTATGTCGCCAGCGCCTCCAACGGCGCGGTCCATATCCAGGGCACGAACTTCGCCCTCAACGGCGGCTCGGCCACGGGCACGGGCGCCGTGTCGGGGGGCTCCGGCGGATACTTGGACCTCCAGGGCAACGCGGGCGTCTTCTTCAACGGCACCTATTCCGGGAACGGAGGCGACGCCGCATCCTCGGACGGCGACGCCCTCGGCGGCAACGCGGGCGGCTTCTACGAAAATGATCTCGCCATCGCGGAATCGGGGCCGTGCGCCGTCTTCGGGAGCATCAACGTCTCCGGCGGCGCCGCGAGCGGCGGTCCCGCGGCCCTCATCCTGGGCGGCGACGCCGGCTTCATCGACGTGAACAACGGGTCCGACGCGAATCTCGGCGCGGGGACCTGCTCGCTGCTCGGCGCGGACAGCTCCGGCTCCGGGGGCGAAGGCGGCACCGCGGACTTCTTCGTCGACGTCGGGGTCGCGGGCGACATCTACTTCGACGGCGTGATCGACGTGTCGGACGGGAGCGGCGCGGAGAGCGTGCAGGGCGGAAACGCGGGCTCCGTCAGCTTCACCACCTCCCTGGGCGATATCCAGATCTCGGGCTCGCTCCTCCTCGACGGAGGTCACGGCTCCAGCGGCAGCAACATTTTTGCCGGCCCCTCGACGGGCGGGAACGTATTCGTCGTGGCGGGGGACGGCACCGTGGCGGGAGGCGGCTCGATCACGTTCCGCGGCTCCATCCAGGCCAACGGAGGGTCGGACGGCGACGGCGCCGACGACAACGACGGCGCGCGCGGCGGCGTGGTTCAGTTCATCTGCAGCAACCCCGCCGGGTCCATCTATCTCGATCCGGGCTCCTCGATCCAGCTCGACGGCGGGAACGCGGGCGGGACGACCTCGGCCCCCTTCGGCGGGGACGGCGGCACGGTGCAGCTCGCCACGAGCGGCGGCAGCACTTCGGACGGAACCGTGGGAGGCAACATCAGCATGCGCGGCTCGATCCTCGCCCGCGGCGGCTCGGGGCTCGGGATCGCGGGTTCGTTCGGCGGCCTCGGCGGTTCGGTCGGGGCCGATTCCGACAGCCCCGCCGTCGGAGTGGGCGGCGCGGACGGCCGCGGCGGGGACATCACGCTCCACGCGGGGGCGACGATCGACGTCTCCGGCGGCTTCGGCGGCTCGGGCGGCGACGCGCTGAACGACCTCGCCTCCGGCGTGACGGTTCCGGTCGCGGTGATCTTCGATGCGGACGGATTGGACTCCGATGACCCTGGTGAGAACGGGATCGTCCAGAATCTCGGCACGATCATCGGCCGCGGCGCGGTGTTCGACGGCAACGGGGGCGACGTCCTGTTCGACGGCCTGACCGCGGCCCTGGCCGTAGGCCCATCGCCGGGCGCCTTGGATCTCTCCGGCTCCGGGGCGGGCTTCCTGGGCGACTTCCTGGGCCAGTAGGAACTGGCGGTCTCGAGTCGGGCGTCAAGGGTCGAAAGTCGAGGACCGAAGTCGCGAGTCGTTTGTCTCGCGTCCCGAGTCCGGCGACCCAGACTCGTGACTGTTGACGCACGACGGGGGACTTCCCCTCTTCGACCCACGACTCAAGACGCTCGACTCGCGACTCTCCGTTGCTATACTGGCCCCCCTTGTTACCGACGGGTATCGCCTTTCAGCCGTAGTTCTTCAGGATCGCCCGTCTAATCTGGTGGCCTTGGATTTGCTCCATAACTCGTTTTCCCTGAGCTCGGCCGCATGATCGAGGTCCGCAATCTCACGAAGGTCTATCCGGGCGCCGTCGCGCTGGACAACATCAGCTTCAGCGTCGCCAAGGGCGAGATCGTCGGATTCCTGGGCCCCAACGGGGCGGGGAAGTCGACGACGATGCGGATCCTCACCGGCTTCATCCCGCCCACGTCGGGCTCGGCCACCGTCGCGGGGTTCGATGTCGTCCGCCAGTCCCTCGAAGTGCGCCGGCGCGTCGGTTATCTCCCTGAAAACAACCCCCTTTACCCCGAGATGCGCGTCGAAGAGTACCTCGATTTCCGCGCGACGCTCCACCAGGTGCCGAGGTCCCGGCGCGCCGCCGCCGTCGATAACGCCGTCGAACGGTGCAGCCTCGGAGAGGTCCGCCACCGGATCGTCGGGCAACTTTCCAAGGGGTACCGCCAGCGGCTCGGCCTGGCCGACGCCATCGTCCACGACCCGGAAATCGTCATCCTCGACGAACCCACGATCGGACTCGATCCACACCAGGTGCGCCACGTCCGCGAGGTGATCCGCGAGCTGGGCCGTGAACGGACCGTCATCCTCTCGACCCACATCCTCTCCGAGGTGGAGAAGATGTGCGGCCGCGTCCTGATCATCAACCGGGGCCGCCTCGTCGCGGGGGGCCCGCTCGAAGATATCCACAATTTCACCGCCACGGGCCGGATCCGGCTCGACCTGCGGGGCGCGCCGTCCGGAGCCCGGGAGGCGCTCGGGAAACTCCCGGGGGTCCTGAACGTCGTCGAGATTTCGCGGGGGAACGACCGGACTTATTTCGTGGAACCTCGCGACGGCGCCGACGTGCGGTCCGACGTCTTCCGGCGCGCGGCCGAGGCGAAGTGGGAAGTCCTCGAGATGGGGCCGGAGCGAGTCTCCCTGGAGGACGCCTTCGTGGAGCTGACCGACCGGTCCGGCCCCGTCCCGGACGCCCTCGGGGCCGCCGGCGAGAAGGGGGCGGGCGCGTGAGGACGATCGGCGCCCTGATCCGGAAGGAGCTCGGGGTCTACTTCGTCAGCCCCATGGCCTACATCATCCTCACCTGCCTCATGCTTGTTTTCGGTTTGATCTTCTCGTCTGAAGCTGGCGACGCCGCAGATTTCGGAAGGCCGTTCAGTTTTGGCGGGCTTTTCTGGGTCACAGCCAACCTCATGGTCATCGTGGTACCCCTCGTAACGATGCGTCTCATTGCTGAAGAGAAGAACCGGGGAACCATCGAGACCCTGATGACCGCCCCCGTCACCGAATTTCAAGTCGTCTTGGCCAAGTACGTCGCGACGTTGATTTTCCTGCTCTATCTGCTTCTTCCCACAGCGGCCCACGCCATTCTCGTGAGCAAGTACGGCACCCTCGATGTCACCGAAACTCTGACCGGCTATCTCGGTCTTTTTCTCATTTCGTCGTCTTTCCTGGCCATCGGGCTTTTTGTTTCGTCTTTGTGCAGCAGCCAGGTGACCGCGGGGGTGATCACTCTTATTGTCACCTTTCTGCTCCTCTTGAGCTCCCGTTTCGCGCCGCAGATCACCGACAGAACCCCATTGGGCAGGACCACCCGATCGGTATTTGAGGCTCTCGATCCCTTTCGCTATTTCGGCGATTTCATCCGGGGCATCATCGACACCCGGCCGCTCGTCTACTTCCTCAGCCTGATCGTCTTCTTCCTCTTCCTCAGCGTGCGCGCCCTCGAGGCCCGGAGGTGGCGGTGAACATCTCCGAAATACCCGCGGTCCCCGAACCGGAACGCGCGGCGATCTCCTTCAGCCGGAAGCGGCGGCTCCTCATCTGGCTCAACGTCTCGGTCATGACCCTCCTCATGGCCGCCTTCCTTTTCGGCGTCAACCTCATCGCGAACACCCGCTTCCTCCGGTTCGACATGACGACCGACAAGGTGTGGGAGATCTCCCCGCAGTCCCGGCAGATCGTCCGGAGCGTGAAACGGAACCTCGACATCTACCTGAACCTCGTTTCCGAGGGCCCGGCGGGGCAGGACAAGTCCCTGGGGGAGGGCTGGAAGCGCACCCAGCAGCTTCTCATCGAGCTGTCGAGCCAGAACCCGAAGATCCGGTGGCAGCCGATCATGGAGGGGTCCCCCGCGCTGTCGGAGGTCATCAAGCAGTTCTCGAAGCCCGAGCCCAACACGATCTACTTCGTCACCAAGACCGTCGACGACAAGCCCATCAGCCGGGCCCTCAACGTGCGGGAGCTCTACGAGGGCAATCCCCAGACCGGGGAGGTGACCGACTTCTACGGCGAACCCAGGATCATCACGACCATCGCCCAGCTCATCTCGGACCGGAAGGCGATCATCTACTTCACCGTGGGCCACCGCGAGATCGCCCCCCAGGGACCCGGAGAACTCGGCATGGCCGCCGTCATGAACCGCCTGACAGCGCTGGAGAACATCGAACTCAAGCCGCTCGACCTCGTGAAGGAAAAGGCGGTCCCGGCCGACGCGGACCTCGTCTTCATTCCCGCCCCCTGGACCGATCTCAACACGGTGGAGACGGACGCCCTCCGCGAGTACTGGAAGCGGAGCGGCCGCTACTTCGTCGCGATCCACCCCTTGATTCCCGACCCCCTTTCGGAGTTCCGGAAGTTCACGGAAAGCTGCGGAGTGCGCGTGAACCGGGACCTGGTGCTCGACTCCGCCGTGGAATTGAGGGACCCGAGCCAGCACGCGGTGAGGGCCTTCCCCCCGCAGCATCCCGTGAATCGGGGCATGACGGGCCAGCAGTGGCTCCGGATCGGAACGACCTGCAGCGTCGACGCCGCGCCGATCAACAAGGGGATGCAGGGCATCCCGCTCTTCCTCTCGGGCCCCCGGGCGTGGGCCGAGGAGAAATTCGGCCCCGGGGACGCGCCCTACCAGCAAAGCGTGGGCGAACGCTCGGGTGAGATCGCCCTGGCCGTGGCGAGCGAGGAATTCAGGCCGCCGGCCAAGCCCTCCCGGATGATCGTGTGGGGCGGCGTGCTGGCCCTGACGAACAAGTACAACATGGCCGGGGACATGCCGAACGACTTGTCCCTCGGCTACATCCTGAACAATTTCCGATGGCTCCTGGAGCGGGAGGAAGTCATCTCGAACCCGGCGGCGGCGCGGAAGCCGCGCATGAAGCCCTTCGCCCCGCCCCCGGAAGCTCTCTCCGTGATTTTCGGAATCAGCGTCTTCGGCGTACCGGCCCTCGGCGTCATCCTCGGGACGCTCGCCTGGTTCTTCCGCCGGAAGTAGGGACCGCGCATGAGCTGGAAAAACACCGTGCTCCTCGCCGCGCTGACCGCGGCCGCGTTCGTCACGTTGATCGTGGTCCTTCCCTCGGAGGACGTGGCGGCGGGCGGGCGCGCGCGCCCCTTCGAATTCCGCGAAACGGACTACCAGCGGCTGACGATCCGGGTCCCGGGCGAGCCCGACATCGTCCTTCACCGCGAGAAGGACAAGGTGCTGGGCTCCTACTGGCACCTGGACAAGCCCCTCCAGAAGCCGGCGGACGACGGGCGCGCGGCGGAAATGATCGGCGCCCTGCGGAAGCTGTCGCGGGACTCCTCCATCAAGCCCGGCGAGGCCTCCTACAACCTCGCCACGGTCGGCCTCGACAAGCCCCCCGTCGTCGTCACCGTCAAGGCGGGGGAGGAGAGGACCGTCAAGTTCGGCAACATCTCGAACCGCGACCCGGACACGCGCTATTTCATGATCGAGGGCGAGCCCGAGATCTTCATGGGCCCCGCGGACTGCGGCCCCCCGTTCCTCCGCAAGGTCCCCGACATCCGGAGCCGCTATTTCCTCACGTACGAGCCCGCCCGGGTGCGCAGTTTCGAGATCTCGCGTCGTTTCATGCGGGCGGGACCCGGTCCGGATGGAAAGCCGCGCCAAACCCCCGAGTACGAGGCGGTCCGGTTCGAGTTCCGGGACAGGACCACGGCTCCTGGCTCGCCCGGGTGGTACATCACGCGGGTCAACAAGGAGGATTGGAACGAACGGGCGGACGACACCGCCGTGAGCCGCCTCATTTCCGGCCTTCGGAACCTCTCGGCCGAGGAGTTCATGGAGGGCGCGAAGCCCGAAGACTGTGGCCTGGACTCCCCCCTGGCGGTGTGCCGCTTCGACATCCTGCAGCCCCCTTCGAGCGAAACCCGTGAAACGGTCGTGGAGATCGGCAAGGTCGAGGAGAAGGGGACGCGCAAGCTCGGTTACGTTCGAATCGACCGGGGGACGGAGGTCGTGGCCGTCAACGGCACGATCCTCGAGCGGCTGCCGATGGAGCGCAAGGACTTCATCGCGCGGGACCTCTTCGATTTCGGGCCCACGGCCATCGAATCGATCGAAATGGTGACCGGCACCGGGCACCGCGTGATGCTCCGCGGCACGGAGAGGGAGGAGAAGCAGGGGCCTGAGACGAGGAAAATCGTCACATTCGTCGTGGCCGAGCCCGCCGACTACCCGGCCGAGAAAGGCGCCGTCGACGATTTCATCGCGGCCATCCTCCGCTCGACCGTGTCCGAGGTCCTGGGTTCCCAGCCCGACTTGAGCTCCTTCGGTCTCGACAAGCCCGCCCTGGTGCTGACGTTCAGGCTCCGGTCGAAGACGGGGGGGCCCTCGGAGCGGGTCTACAAGTTCGGATGCCCGGGCGATTCGAAGATCGCCTACCTGCTGAAGCCCGGCAGCAGGGAGATCTACCAGATCTCCGAGGACATCTGGCGCCGCCTGGACCGGACCGACCTGAACTTCCGCCAGCTGAAGATGTTCGATGTGTCCCGAGAGCAGATCGCGGGAATGTCGTTCGACTACCGCCCCGACCGCTTCAGCGCGAATCCGGTGCGCTACTCGGTCCGGCGAGGGGAGGGGGGCTGGGAGTTCGACGACCCCGCCGACGTGAAGCTGGGCGCGAAGGTGGACAAGGACCGGATGGAAACGATTCTCGCCCAGCTCAACTTCGTCCGGGCGGAGGGCTTCCTCACCCGCAACCCCAGGATCGCCAAGGAGTACAAGCTGGACGCCCCGGTT
>DASXTT010000023.1:0-5377 GCA_036505255.1 Planctomycetota bacterium
CTTGAAGGTCTTAAGTAATGCGTCCATCACATCCAGTCCAAAGTTCAATGTCCAGTCGTGACTCGAGACTCGCGACTTCCGGTTTTCGACTCCCGACTCTCGACTCCCGACCCATGACTTCTCTGTCTCGCTTTTCGCTCACACGAGCGCGGGGGCTTGGTTCAGCCCTTCGCCCTCGTCGAATCCCATCATCAGGTTCATGCACTGCACGGCCTGCGACGCGCCGCCCTTCAGCAGATTGTCGATCGCGCCGAAGATCACCGCCGTCCGCCCCCGCACGTTGACGCCGAGGTCCGCAAAATTCGAGCCGCGCACGTGGGCCACGTTCGAAGTTCCCGACGCGACCCGGACGAACGGCGACCCGGCGTAGGCTTTCCGATACAGTTCGACCAGGTCGGCCTCCGCGATCTCGCCCGTCATCGGCACGTACGACGTCGTGAAGACCCCGCGCACCATCGGAGCCGAATGGGGCTGGAAGAGGACCTCGGCCCCTCCCAGCGCCTGGCGGATCTCCGGAGTGTGGCGGTGGTGGAACATCTCGTACGCGAAGAAGGCCCCCGCGCGGAAGGGGTGGTGCGTCTTCTCGCCCGGCTTGGCTCCCGCCCCGGACGAGCCGGTCTTCCCGTCGATGATGATCGTCCCCGCCACCGCCTTTTCCCGGGTAAGCGGCCAGCAGGAGAGGATCGACGCCGTGGCGAAGCATCCGGCCGCGGCGACGCACCGCGCCTCGCGGATTCGGGAGCGGTTCATCTCGGGAAGCCCGTACGCGAACTCGCCCTGAAGTTCCCACGCCGCATGGGGCATCTTGTAGAAGGTCTCCCACGCCGTCCGGTCGGCGAGCCGGAAGTCGCCCGAGAGGTCGACGATCTTCGCGGTCTTTGGGAGCCGGGGCGCCATCTTCTGCGCCTCCCCGTGCGGGAGGGAGAGGAAAAACACGTCCGCCCCGTCGAGAAGGTCCTCGTTCTTCCGGAAGACGAGGTCCGAGAGGCTTCGGAGGTTGGGCTGGACTTCCGCCAGGGCGAGTCCGGCCGACTCGCGCGCTCCGATGCCCGCGAGCTCGACGCGCGGGTGGCCGAGGAGGAGGCGCACGACCTCCCCGCCGATATAACCCGAGGCGCCGAGGACGACAGCTTTCTTCCGGCTCATGCGGGCACTCCCAGCCGGGCCTGGAGGATCTCCATAAGTTTGGCGCCCTCCGTGAGGGCGTTCGCGGCCCGGAGATTCATCGTCCCCTCGATCCACGTCGTGCCCGAGACGTTGTCCGTCGCGGGGCCCGAGATCACGTCGACGGAAATCCCCTTGCGGCCGAGCAGCTCGACGCCGCCCCACGCGCTCACGAGGTCGGAGGCGCAATACACGGTGGCGCCCACGCCCCCCATGACGGCGGGGTCGTCGAGGACGCGGTCGACCCCGTAATGGCCGAGGAGCCCGTCGCCGAGCTCCAGGACGATCAGGTCGATCGGAGCGGCGCCGAGGTGGCCCACCACCGTGCGGGCGATCGCGCCCGCGTCCTCGGCGTCGACCGTCGACGGGACCCCGGCGTCGAGGAAGCTGAGGACCTTCGACGCGCCCGCCGCCTCGAACCGGCGCAGGTCCCGCAGGCACGCGATGCCCGAGAGCTTCGCCGCCCCCACCCGCTGGCCCGCCTTCGCGAAATGGCGGATGATCTCGGACGCCACGGCCGTCTTGCCGACGTTCATGCAGGAGCCGACGACGAGGACGATCGGCTTCGTCGGCGCGAGGACGGGTATGGGCGGGAGCGCCGCCTGTTTGAGGTTCAGGACCGCGCGGCCGAGCGCGGCGCATCCGAGGACTTCGACCTGGACCGCCTGGCCGAGATCCTTGTGGCCGTCGATGCACCGCCCGATGACGCCGCCGAGGTTCAGGAGGTTCAGCCGGTCGCCCGCCCGGAGCTTGTAGGGCGAGTAGCCCACGAAACCCCGGAGGGCCTGGCGGCTGCCGAGGACTCCGGCGATGACGTCTCCCGCGCGGATGCGCTCGAGGCGGCCGTCGGCCAGCTCAAGGTCCGGATAGTTCGGATTCTCCGTCACGGCCCGGACGACTACCACCGTGCCGGGCTCCGCCACGCACTCCCGGGCGAGCACGACCGGATTGGCCAGCCCGAGCCGGTACGTCGACGACGCGAACTTGTCGACGATCACTTTGGTCATGCGACTCATGTCTTTCTGCAAGGGAATTCCTCCTCTTCCGGGATCAATGCTCCCGGCTTCCGGCTCCCCGCTTCCCGCCTTTGCTCGGGTTCTCATCTCTTCCGTTCAATTTCTGTCGGAGCTTCGGCGAGGCAAGCCGGCTTGAAGCTCGAAGCTTGGAGCTTGAAGCAGCGAGCGAAGCGAGCCGACGGCGGACTTCGGACACCCCGGTGCCGCCGGGCGAATTGCGCCGCGCCACCGACGCGGCCGGATTCATAAGCCCCAGCGCGTCCGCTCCGAACGTCCGATGGAATCTCTTGAGCTCCGCGAGATCGAAGTCGGTCAGGGCCCGGCCCGTGTCCGCGCCGTGGCGCATGAGCCGGCCGACGGCGCCGTGCGCCTCCCGGAAGGGCACGCCCTTGCCCACGAGGTACTCCGCGAGGTCGGTCGCGAGCATCGCGGGGTCCGATCCCTGGAGGCGCATCCGCTCGACGTCCACCTCGAGCCGCTCGAAGGCCATCGTCATCGCGATCAGGCTCGCCTCGGCGGCGTCGAGCGCGTCGAAGAGCGCGGGCTTCGTCTCCTGCAGGTCGCGGTTGTAGCCGACCGGCAGGCCCTTGAGCGTCGTCAGGAGGTTGACGAGCGCGCCGACGGCGCGTCCCGTCTTCCCCCGGACCAGCTCGACCATGTCCGGGTTCTTTTTCTGGGGCATGATCGACGAGCTCGTGCAGAGGTCGTCGGGCAGCGACACGAATCCGAACTCGGGAGTCGACCAGAGTACGAGCATCTCGGCCATCTGGGAGAGATGGACCATGAGGAGCGCGGCGGCCGAGGCCGCCTCCACCGCGAAATCCCGGTCCGAAACGGCGTCGAGACTGTTCGCGAAGAGGCCCATTCCCAATTCCTTGGCCGTGAAGGCCGGGTCGATCGGGAGCGTCGTCCCGGCGAGGGCTCCCGCGCCGAGGGGCGATACGGCGGCGCGCCGCCGGGCGTCGGCGAGCCTCTCGAGGTCCCGCCCGAGGGCGTCGTGCCACGCGAGGAGGACGTGGGCGAGGACCACGGGCTGGGCGTGCTGGAGGTGGGTCGTCCCCGGCAGGAGCGTCCGCTCGTGCCGGGCGGCGAGCCCCACGAGGGCCTTCCGGGCGGCCGTGATTCCTTCCGAGACGCGGTCGATCGCGCCGAGCGTCCAGAGGCGCAGGTCGAGGGCGACCTGGTCGTTCCGCGACCGGGCCGTGTGGAGCCGGGCGCCCGCCTTTCCGAGGGCGCGCTCCACGTTCATGTGGACGTCCTCGTAGGCGGGATCGAGATCGAGGCCGCGGCGGAGGATCTTCGCGAGCCCGCGGAGGAGGGCGTCGCGCTCGCGCCGGGAGATGAGCCCGCGCCGGGCGAGCATCTTCGCGTGGGCCATGGAGCCCCGGACGTCCTCGCGCACGAGGCGCGCGTCGTCCCGGACCGAGGCCACGAAGGCCGCGTTGAACGCGTCCGGCCGCCCCAATCGTTCCCGCAAGTTCTTGGACACTATTCAGCCGCCGCCTTCCTCAAGCTCTCATTCAGGGCAAGCCGGAGACCGTTCATCCGGATGAAACCCTCCGCGTCCTTCGAGTTGTAGGAGGCGAAGGTATCGAAGCCCGCGATCTCCGGGTTGTAAAGCGAGACCGGCGACTTCCGGCCCGTCACGGCGCACGAGCCCTTGTAGAGCTTCATCCGCGCGGCGCCCGTCACGCTCGTCTGGGACGCGTCGAGGAGCGCCCGCAGGACGTTCATCTCCGGCGAGTACCAGAAGCCGTAGTAGACGAGCTCCGCGAACCGCGGGATGAGGCCGTCGCGCAGGTGCATCACCTCGCGGTCCATCGTGAGCGACTCGACGGCGCGGTGGGCCGCCATGAAGACGGTCGCACCGGGCGTCTCGTACACGCCGCGGGACTTCATCCCGACGAAGCGGTTCTCGACCAGGTCGACCCGGCCGACGCCGTGCTCGCCGGCGATTCCGTTCATCTCCGTCAGGAGCGCCGCCGGGGAGGATTTCCGCCCGTCGATCGAGACGGGGTCGCCTCCCTCGAATCCGATCTCGACGACGCGAGGCTTCGACGGCGCGTCCTCGGGGTTCTTCGTCATCCGGAACATGTCCGACGGCGGCTCGGCCCACGGGTCCTCGAGGATGCCCCCCTCGTAGCTCACGTGCATGAGGTTCGCGTCCGTCGAGTAGGGCTTCTCCTTGGTCACGGGCAGCGGAATCCCGTGCTTCTCCGCGTAGTCGATGAGCTGGGGCCGCGAGGTGAACTCCCACTCGCGCCAGGGGGCGACGATCTTGAGGTCGGGCGCGAGGGCGCGCGCGGTCAGCTCGAACCGGACCTGGTCGTTCCCTTTCCCCGTGGCCCCGTGGGCCAGGGCGTCCGCCTTCTCCTCGCGGGCGACGAGGACCTGGTGGCGCGCGATGAGCGGCCGCGCGAGGGAGGTGCCCATGAGGTAGGTCCCCTCGTACACCGCGTTCGCGCGCACGGCGGGCCAGACGAAGTCCCGCACGAACTCCTCGCGGAGGTCGCGGACGTGGACCTTCGACGCGCCCGTCTCCTTCGCCTTGCGGGCGATGGCCGCGACGTCCTCGCCCTGCCCGAGGTCGGCGATGAACGCCACGACCTCGCAGCGGTACTTCTCGACGAGCCATTTCATGATGACGGAGGTGTCGAGACCGCCGGAATAAGCCAGCACGATTTTCTTCATGAGTCTCCCGCGGCGTCAGATCCGGGCCAGGGACTTGATTCGTTCCGCGACGGCGCGGGCCCGGGCGCCTTCGCGGACCACGATGAGCAGGGTGTCGTCCCCGGCGACCGTGCCGAGGATCTCCTTCCATCCGAGCCGGTCGACGGCGATCCCGAGGGGACCGGCGTTGCCGGCGTCCGTCGCCACCACGACGATGTTCCCGGACCAATCCGCGCCGCGCGCGAACCGCGCGACGGCCGCCGCGGGATCCGATGACGGCGGCGCCCCGGGAACCGAGCCGAGGGCGTAATGCGTGCCCTCGCCGTCCTGCCCCGGGACTTTCAAAAGGCCGAGCTCACGGATATCCCGCGACAGGGTCCCCTGGTCGACCGGGAATCCCATCGTCGCCAGCTTCTTCTGGAGCTCTCCCTGGGTCCGCACGACGCCCCCTCCGACGATCCGGAGGATCGCCTCGTGACGGCCCGCGCGCCGGACCCGAGTTTTCATATATATGCAATTAGACTACA
>DASXTT010000024.1:0-7454 GCA_036505255.1 Planctomycetota bacterium
ACACCCGCGTCATCGTCTGGACCCCGCCCACCGGAGGCTCGAGCCGCTCGGGACCCTTCGGCGCCTTCCAGAAGTCCGCGTGAATGCGGACGGTCAGCCCGCGGACCTCCTCCGGGTGCGCCATGAGGAACTTGTAGTCCACCGTCTTGGCCTGTTTCGCGAGCATCGCCGGATCCGCCTTGCTCAGGTACCGGACGAGGTGGCGGTAGGGCTCGTCGCGCACCTCGGGATCGAGGTCGTCCTTGGTCGCGTCCAGCAGCCCGTCGAACCGCACCTCTTTCGGGGCGGTCGAGGCGGGGTCCCGGGGGACGTACCGCGCGGCCGCCGTCGCCGCCTCCGCCTTCTTGCGGGCTTCCGCGTTCAACCCCGGCTCGATCACGATTCCGTAGAAGGCCGCGCCGGAGAGGGCGAGGGCGCAGAGGACCAGGTTCCAGCGGAAAATCCGGGTGGCCCAGAAGGGCACCGGATCGGGCTGGAGCCATCGGGCCGCCGGGCTCCCGAACCTTTCCCGCTCCATGGACAGCATCCTTCACCTTCGAATGGCGCCCGCCCCTACTGGCCGCCCGCCTTGACGGGCACTTCCAGGGGCGCGGCGAATTCGATCCGTTCGAGCTTCTCCACCTTGCACAGGTCCAGGACGTGGATCACGTCCCTCCACGGCACGTCGGGGAGCGCGTCGATCAGCACCGGGAAGTCGGACTTCCCGAGCTTTTTGAAATCGTTCGACATCTGCAGGATGATCTGCATGAGCTCGGTGTCGCTCTTCACCGGGGCCCGGTTCCCGACCTTGATGACGGTCTGGCCGTCCAGCCACCGCATGAAGACCCGGATTTCCTCGAGCACGATCTTCGGCGGGGGCGTCTGCAGGACGCCGCGGTCCTTCGGGAGCCACGTCTCGATCTTCCCCTCGAGCTGCTTGAACTTCAGCGAGCACATGAAGAACAGGCAGAGGCAGAAGATGACGTCCACCATCGCGGTGATGTTGATCGCCACCGGGTTGTCGGACGCTTCGCCGATATTCTGTGAGCCTGCCACGGGGTCTCCTTAGCCTCAGGGCCTCTTTTTCCCGTCGTCCTTGCCCAGCGTCAGGGCCGCCCCCACGTCGATCTTGTACATGCCGACCCGGGCGCAGACGTTCATCGCCTTCTGGGGCAGCCCGAAGGGGGCCGAGGCGTCCGCGCGGATCATCACCTTGCGCTCGGAGATGTTCTTGTTGGTCGGGTCCTTGCCGCGGTAGGGCGCGGCCTCCTTTTCGAGGCGGGCCTGGAGAAGGTTCATGTCGACGAAATCGGTTCCCTTGATGCCGATCCGCCAGTGGCTCTCCTCCCGGCAGACGTCGTGCCTCTCGTAGACCGGGCACGACAGCACCGTCTTTCCGCCGAGCTGGGTGACGTGGTACACGTTGATGGTGAGACGTTCGCCCGTCGTGTCCTTGACCAGTTCGGGCTTGTCCTCCCTCACCACGATCGCCTTGGGGAGGACGACGTCTTCAAGCTCCCGCTGGCCCATGTCCGCGCTGATCATCAGGAAGAGGAGCAGCAGGAACATGATGTCGACCATCGGAATCAGGTTCGGGGAGATTTCCGCGTTGATCTCGATCTGCTTGGCCATGATTCGGTCCTCGGTAGGGCCTTTCCGGCCTCCCTACTTCGACGCCCCCTGCTGCGCTTCCGGCGACATCGTGCGCGCGAGCATCTCGCCCACCGCGCTGTTGACGCGCAGCGTGACGTCCGAAACCTTGTTCTTCATGAAGAAATAGGCCGTCAGGAAGACGATCGCGATGAAGAGGCCGATCGTCGTGTTCACGAGCGACTCGTACACGCCCTTGGCCATATCTCCAGGGGTGGGCGACTTCTTGCCCTCGATGACCTGGAAGGACGCGATCATGCCCGTCACGGTGCCGAGCAGCCCGAGGAGCGGGCCGATGTTGCCGACGAGCGACAGGTAGCTGACCTTCGAGTTCAGCCGGAACCCTTCGACGATCGCCGTCTCCTCCATGCCCTTCTTCGTCTCCTCGAAGCCGCCGAAACTGCGCGCCAGGGCGCCCGCGATCAGCCGGCTCGAGTAGCTCTTGTCCTCCGTCGCGATCTGGTAGGCCTCGTCCACCTGGCCCTGCGAGAGGAGGTTCTCGACCTCCGCCAGGACCGCGTGGTTTTCGAGCTTGGACTCGCTCATCGTCACGAGGAACTGGATGAGAAGCGCCGTCCCGATCATCGAGGTGATGACGAGAAGGATTCCCACCAGCCCGGTCGACCGGAAGAGGTCGAACCAGGTGTGCCGGACCACCGCTTGATCCCCCCCACCCTCCTGCATCGCGTACGCGGTCCCCGCGACACAGGCCATCACCGCCGCGACACTGAAGTACGGAACCAGCTTCCGAAGCATGGCGCTCTCCCAAATGAAAGGTCTATCTGAAGGCGTAACCCCACGAGTCATTGATGATTCCAAGCCGGGCCGGCCCCCTCTGCCGCTTCCCATTAGGACTTAAGAACGCAAAGGACATGCCACCGGCAATCCGGCGTTTTATCCTCAATATTGACGTTTGCAAAGGAAAAGTGTCCATTTCATTCGCAAAAAGTGTGGCATTTTTCCACACTCATCACCCCACCCAAATGGCCCCTGCAAGCGTCCTGTACAGCGTGTGGCAATACTCCACACTACATCATAACTATTTGTGTATCAATATATTATCATTGTCTACCGGCAGGAAGAAGGTGAAGGTCGTCCCCCGGCCCACTTGGCTCGCCGCCACGATCTCTCCCTTGTGATTCCGGACGATTTCCCGGCAAATCGCCAATCCCAGGCCCACCCCCATTCCCGAAGGCTCCGCCGAATTGCCGTCGTTCGACCGCGACGAAAAGAAGGGCTCGAAAGCCCGGGCCATCATCTCCTCGGTCATCCCTACACCGGTGTCCGCGACATCCACCCGAAGATAGGTGGAATTTTCAATCGGTGCCCAGGCGCCGGGCGACACCTGCGCCGCCTCCTCGGGGGCCACGACGCGGGCGGAGACCGAAAGCCGGCCTCCCTCCTTCATGGCGTCGAGGGCATTCGTGTAGAGGTTCAGGAGGATCTGCTCGACCTGGTCGGGATCGGCCGGGATCACCGGCAAATCGGGGGGGACCTTGAGCTCGACCGCCACTTTCCGCTTGCGGGCCACGGGCTCGATCAGCTCCGCCTCCCGGCGGATCATCTCCTCCATCCGGACGGGCTCGAACCGGGGCGGCGGGACGCGCATCGCGCGGAGCACGTTCTTGACGATCGCCGTGAGCCGGTCCACCTGCCCGTCGATGATCTTCAGGCGGTCGACGAGGCGGGGGTCGCCCGCGCCCCCTTCGAGCAGGAGCTGGAGATGTCCGGAGATGGCGTTCAGCGGGGTGCCGAGCTCGTGCGCGATCGTCGTCGCGACTTGTCCCAGCGTCGCCAGTTTTTCCATCGTGGTCATCTGGCGCTGGGTCGTGAAGAGGCGCTCGTTCACCTCCTGCAGCTGGAGATTCTTCGCGGCCAGTTCCTCCGTGGCCGCGCGGATCTTCTCCTGGAGCTCCTCGTTGAACCGCCGGATCTGGTCGAGGAGCTGGCGGTTCTCGTCGACGCTCGACTTGAGCCGCCGCATCATCCGGTTGTAGGAGGCCGAGAGCCATCCGAATTCGCCCCCGCGGCTCCGGACGAGCGTGGCGAGGTTGCCGTCCGCCGCCTCCCCCATCGCCCCGGTGAGCTCTGAGATCGGCCGGCGCACCGCGATGTGGAAAAAGAGGACCACGCCGATGACGAGGGCGACGAGCATCGCGCCCGCCCCGAGAAGAAGAATGGCGCGCAGCTCCGGCAGCCGGCTCGCGAGCCCGATCCGGTCGGGAATCACCCGTAGGTTGAGAAGGCCTGCCAGGTCGCCGCGTCGAAAGAGCGGGATCGAGTACGCGTACAGCCGTACGGTACCGCTCTGGACCTCCCCCCAGCGGATGCGATGCTGGCCCGCGGCTTCCGTATCCTCCAGGGTCGGCCGCGTCGGCGCTGACGATCCGTGACTCGTCACGTAGTCGAGCTCCCGACCGGACACCACGAACAGGGCGATGCCTTCGACGGCCCCGTTCGTCTGGTCGACGATCCTTCCCATCTCGCGGGCGAGACTTTCGCGCTCGCGATCGCCGATCAGGGGCGGCTCGCCCGTGGAGACCAGCCAGTCCTCCATTCGGCGCGTGATCGTCTGGATCAGGTCCCCCACCTCGCGCCCGTGGAGGTTCTCGATCGTGCGCTGGTTGAAGATGTAGTAGATGAGCATCGCGGGCCCGACGATCGCGATGAGGACGAGGTAGAGCCGGAACGCCAGGTTCAGCCCGATTCCGCGCGGCGTCTTTCTCATCGTGGCACGTTAAGATACCTCAAACCCGCCGCCCGCTCCGCCTCCAAATCTGGAGGTCCCGGGTCGCGGGTCGGTTTCGACTCGAGACCCGCCACCGACGACTCGTGACTCCGCCGGGTTTTCGATTGATTTCCGGCGCCCGTTGCGACACAATCCCCTTCGAGTCCCGTCGGTCGAGGAGGAATTCCGCCATAGCCACGTCGCGCCAGCTTGCCGTCGAGTCCGCCCGGATCGCCGACGGGAAGAAAGCCTCGGAGATCGTCATCCTCGACCTGCGGCGGCTGAACGCCATCACGGACTTCTTCGTCATCTGCTCCGCGCAGAACGACCGCCAGTCCCGCGCCATCGCCGAGGAGGTGGCCTTCCAGATGAAGCGGAAGGGGATGAGGGCCTACGGCATCGAGGGCGAGCGCGGGGCTCCCTGGATCCTCGAGGACTTCGGCGACTTCGTCCTCCACGTCTTCCGGGAAAGCCACCGCCGGTTCTACGATCTCGAGTCCCTCTGGGGCGACGCGCCCCTGGTCGGGTGGGAGAAGAAGGCCCGTCGCGCCGGGAAAGCCAAGGCCCGGGCCGCGGAGGCCACCGGCGCGACCGGAACCGAAGGCTAGCGCCCCATGGACTTCGAAGGCGCGTGGGCCCGCGCCGTCGCCGACGCCGCGTCCGCCCTCTGGAACATCGACCCCGCCCAGGAACGCTTCCAGCCTCTCCTCGAACCGCCCGCCGACCCGCGATTCGGAGACGCGACGACCGGACTTCCCCTGAAGCTGGCGCGCGACCTGAAGAAATCCCCCCGCAAGATCGCGGACGAGCTGGCGGGGAAACTCGCGGGCCTCCCGGGCGCGGCGCGCGTCGAGGTCGCGGGCGCGGGATTCGTCAACCTGACCGCCGCTCCCGAGGCCCACGCGGCCACGATCGAGGCGGCCCGGCGCGAGGGCCCCGCCTTCGGGCGGAGCGACGCCGGCGCCGGGAAGAAATTCCTCGTGGAACATACGAGCGCGAACCCCACGGGGCCCCTTCACATCGCCCACGGACGGCAGGCCGCCGTCGGGGACTCCCTCAGCCGCGTCCTCGCCCACGCGGGCTGGAGCGTCGGCCGCGAGTTTTACGTCAACGACACCGGCAATCAGATGGAGAACCTCGGCCGCTCCATCCTCGCCCGCACCCTTGAAACGCAAGGGAAGACCCTCGAGATCGATGGAAAGCCCTACCTGTTCGACGGCTCCGTCGAGAACGCGTACCGCGGCGATTACATCAAGGAGATCGCGAAGCGGGTCATCGGGCCCGCGACGGTCGAGTCGTGCGCCCGGCTCGGGAAGGAGATTCTCCTCGAGGAAATCCGGCGCGATCTCGAGCAGTTCCGCGTCGCGTTCGATCGCTGGACGAGCCAGGAGGAGCTGGAAAAAAACGGCGCGGTCGAGAAGCTCGTCCGGGAACTGAAGGAACAGGGTCTCGCCTACGAGAAGGACGGCGCCCTGTGGCTCCGCTCGAAGGAGCACGGCGACACGGACGACAAGGTCCTCGTGAAGAAGGACGGACAGTACACCTATCGGACGCCCGACATCGCCTACCACCTCGAAAAGTTCGCGCGCGGCTGGGAGCGGCTCGTCGATCTCTGGGGGCCCGACCACCACGCGCACATCCTCGGGATGCGAATCGCCCTGAAGATGCTGGGATGGCCGCACGACCGGTTCGACGTCCTCATCGTCCAGCACTGCCGCCTCCTCAAGGACGGCCAGGAAGTGAAGATGGGCAAGCGGCTCGCGAGCTACGTCACGCTGCGCGAGCTCATGGAGGAGGTCGGCGTCGACGCCACGCGCTGGTTCTTCGCCATGCGCAAGACCGATTCGCCCCTCGACTTTGATATGGATCTCGCGGTGAAGCAGTCCGCGGAGAATCCGGTCTACTACGTGCAGTACGCCCATGCGCGGATCGCGAGCGTCCTGCGCAAGGCCTCGGAACGGGGGCTCGGGGAATTGAAAGACGGCTTGTACTCCGGCAAGTTCGACGCCTCGGCGCTGGGCGAGGAGGAGATCCTTCTCGTGCGCCACGTCCGCGGACTGCAGCGGACCGTCGAGCGCGCGGCGCGGGATCTCGACCCCTCGGCCGTGTGCACTTACGGCCACGGCCTCGCCGCCGCCTACCAGCACTATCAGACGGCCGGCAAGAACGATCCTTCCAAGAGAATCCTCATCGAGGACGCCCGCGTGCGGAAGGCCCGCCTGGCGACGATCTCCGCGGTGAAGGTCGCGCTCAGAAACGCGCTCGACCTGGTGGGCGTCGTGGCGCCCGCCCGGATGGATCGCGACGAACCCGAATGAGGATCACCGTCCGCGTACATCCTCGCGCTTCGGCGAATCGCGTCGAAGGGAAAGGTCCCGACGAGTACGAGGTGTGGGTGACGGCGCCCCCGGCGGACAATCAGGCCAACGAGGCGGTGCGTGGAGCGCTTGCAAAGCATCTCAAGGTCGCGAAATCTCGGGTCCGGCTCTTTCGTGGCGGCTCCGCCCGCGTGAAGGTCTTCGACGTGGAGTGAGTCGGAGCTACTTCTTCTTTGGGGCCTGAGGCCTGCGTACGGTTTTCGTCGCCGCCAGATCCGTAGGACGCCCGTCGCGATCCATCCGCACCACCTCGAGCTTGAGGATCCAGCCATCCGACATTTCCATCACCCGAAATCCTCCCGGCCGGACTCCGCGACAAATCGTCCGCGGCCCCTGCGGCGTGTCCCAGATCAGCCGGCCCCGGAGCGGGTCGGCCGGATCGGGCCTCACCCGCGCCACCAGGGGCAGACCCCGGCTCGTGAAGTGGATCTCGTGCGATCCGGACGCCTGCTCCGGCGCGACGGTCTTGACGAACTGGCTCCGAGTCCCGAGCAGCTCCACCGCGATGTCCGAGAGCGCCACCTCCGGGCCGCGATCGGGAAGGTCCCGATAGGTCCAGGGGTCTTCATCGGGCGGGTTGCGAAGATACGAAAAGGCGAGCGCCGAAAAGAAGAGAGTCAGGGCGAGCGTCGCGGCGATGCCCACCGTGACCGCCTGTTCCTTCTTGATAGTCATCCTTGATAGTAATCAGACTTCGGACTTCAGACTTCGGAGGACTC